>JAQXIQ010000107.1 GCA_029007865.1 Bacillota bacterium | reverse complement strand
ATTCCTGATAGTTCTCAATTATTCCGTTATGTACTATTGCAAGATCTCCGGCCATGTTGATGTGGGGATGAGCGTTGGTGTCATTGGGCTCGCCGTGTGTGGCCCAGCGCGTGTGGCCTATGCCCATGCTGCCGCTGATGGGCTTTTCCTGGATAAGCCGGCGCAGATTTGTAATCTTGCCCTTGACCTTGCGTATTTCTAGGTTTTCGTTTTTGTCAAGAGTCGCTATTCCGGCGGAGTCATAGCCGCGGTATTCCAGCCTTTCCAGGCCGGAAAGCAGTATCGGTACTACGGGTTTTTCGCCTATATATCCAATAATTCCGCACATTATGCAAAAAAATCTCCTTAAAAATGGGGTTCAGCCGTTTATAACAGTCCGATATTATTATATTGCGCAATAGTGATTGTGTCAATTAAAAATGCTTTTTGATGAGCAATGGACGGAACGGTTGACTGGTGACGCCGGCAAAAATGCGAACATTAACACGAACATTAAAAATAATGTTTGCTCATTATCGGCATTTCTATTGACACTTTTTCAGTCAGGTATTAAAATTTTAATATATTTATGAAATGGCGGTGCAGAAAATGAATTATACAAAACAGGAACAGTTGTATGAAGGAAAAGCTAAAAAGGTATTTGCAACGGAAAGCCCGGATTATGTAATAGTATCCTATAAGGATGACGCTACCGCGCTCAACGGACTGAAGCGCGGGACAATCGCCGGCAAAGGCGAGGTCAACAACAGGGTTTCGAATATTCTGTTTGCTTATCTTGAGAAAAACGGTATACCTACACATTTCGAAAAGGAGCTTTCTCCGCGGGAAACGCTGGTCAAAAGAGTATCCATAGTTCCGGTGGAGGTGGTCGTGCGCAATGTTGCCGCCGGCTCACTGGCAAAGCGGCTGGGAATGGAGGAAGGCACCGTCCTAAAAAAGACCGTGCTGGAGTTTTATTATAAGGATGACGCTCTTGGCGATCCGCTTATCAACTGCTCGCATATTTATGCAATGGATCTTGCTACCAAGCAGGAGATGGACAGAATATCCGAGATAGCCTTAAAGGTAAACGAACTGTTGGGACAGTATTTTGCCCGTGCCGGAGTGCGTTTGATAGACTATAAGCTGGAATTCGGGCGCTTTAATGGCCAGATAGTTCTGGCAGATGAAATATCTCCGGATACCTGCCGTTTCTGGGATGACAAAACGGGAGAAAAGCTGGATAAAGACCGCTTCAGAAGGGATATGGGCGGCGAGGCCGAAGCATACAGCGAGCTTATGCGCAGAGTGCTTGTGCAAGAGGAGAGCAAGTGATGATACAGTACGATACCGATATGCCGCTGCAGGAGCATTTCAGTGAGGAGTGCGGCGTAGTTGGTGTATACAATAACGGCGATATTGATACAATGGCAATGTATTTTGCGCTCCATGCTTTGCAGCACAGGGGTCAGGAAAGCGCAGGTATGGCCGTAACGGACGGCAAAAAGATAACTTACTGCAAGCATACGGGGCTGGTGGGCTCCGTCTTTACCGAGGCAAGGCTCAACAGAATGAAGGGCGGCAAAGCGGGAATAGGGCATGTCAGATATTCCACAGAAGGCTTTAATACATCCGTGAATGCGCAGCCACTGGTTGCCTCCTATGCCGGCGGGGAGTTGGCAATAGCGCACAACGGGACATTGCTCAATACCGGTAAGCTGTGCAGACAGCTTAAGGAAAACGGTGCCATCTTTCAGACGCAGACCGACAGCGAAATATTTCTTCATCTGATAGCTCATTATTCACCCAAAGGAATTGTCGAGGCTCTCCGCAAAATGACGGAGGACATAAAGGGTTCGTATGCTCTGGTGGTACTGACTAAGGACAGGCTTTACGGCGCGCGCGACCCCTTCGGGATACGCCCACTGTGCCTGGGGAAAAAGGGAGATTCCTATGTTCTTGCGTCGGAAAGCGTGGCGCTGGATGCGCTGGGGGCAAAGCTTGTGCGCGATATAGCGCCGGGCGAGATTGTGGAGATAGGCCCACAAGGCATCGAGAGCTTCAGTATTTTTGAAGACAACCGGACCCTGCCTGCGGGGATGTGCCTGTTTGAGTATGTTTATCTTGCCAGAACCGACAGCATAATAGACGGAATTGATGTTATGGGTGCCAGGGTGCGTGCAGGCAAGGAGCTGGCACGGGTGGCTCCCGTAGAGGCCGACCTTGTTGCCGGAGTTCCGGACTCAGCGCTGTCTGCCGCGATGGGATATTCCGTTCAGAGCGGGATACCCTACGGAGATGCCCTTATTAAAAACAGATATGTCGGCAGATCCTTTATTCAGCCTGAGCAGTCGCTCAGAGAGCTGGCGGTCAGAATGAAGCTCAATGCGCTCAAGGCTAATGTGGAGGGCAAGCGTGTGGTGCTGATAGACGATTCCATAGTCAGAGGTACCACAAGCAAACGCCTCGTGGACATGTTAAAGGGCGCGGGAGCTAAAGAGGTGCATTTGCGCATAAGTTCGCCTCCGGTGACATATCCGTGCTACCTGGGCATTGATACTCCCAGCAAGCGTCAGCTTATAAGCTCGTCGCATACGGTGGAGGAGATCCGCAGAATGACAGGAGCCGATTCGCTGTGCTATCTGCCGCTTGATAACCTTATAAGGGCGGTGCGCAACGGTACGGAGCTGGGCTTTTGCACCGGCTGCTTTGACGGAGGCTATCCGATGGATATCAAGGCGTGCAGGAGCAAGGGATGCCGCAATTTTCACAAATAATTGCATTTACAACTGTATAAAAAAATGCTATAATCACGGTTGGAAAAACCGTGATTATTTTTAGCGGCGGACGGCGCAGGAGAATTCGGTGCCATGCACGGAGACGGACAGCATAAGCGGGCTGCGGACGCGGTGCCGTGCCTCGTGCAAGCGTATTTGTGATTGTGCCGATGATTGCCGCAGAACGGAGATTTTTATGGATTTGGAGCAGCTTAAAGACCTGTATTACAGCTTTGGCGGAAGCAAAGAGGACGAATGGCATACTTTTTTTGAGGATACGCCGGAAGAGCAGAGCATCCTGGTGCCGGGCTGCAGCTTCAGAATTGAAAAGGAAGGCGACATATACAGAGGAATAGTAACGCTGCCCGACGGACAGAACACGGTGGTTCAGGATGACAGCACCGAGCCACTGCCCGGTAAGATGCAGCTTGCCGCAATAAAGAAGCTGCTGTGCAGTGACGGCGCGGCGGAATTTGTCTGCAGACTGCTGCTGGGGAGAATGATAGCCGTTGAGGACGAATGTAGCCTGGAGATGGATGACGAGGGCATCAGCTTTTCCCACTGCAATATCACGGCCAGACTGGACAATAAGGCGCTTACCGTGAAGCAGGACGGGGCAGAGTATTGCAGTGTCGAGGTTTCGGATACCGAGGCGGCTTTGGAGGAAATGGCAGAGACCTTGCTGGAGATATCCTCTCCCGCAATGTCCTTTATCGGGCAGGATGAGCTGTTGGAGAACATTAAAGAGCGCTATCCGGAGTTTGTACCGTATATCAAAAAGAGCATCAACCTTGCGTATGACAACGCAGCAAGCTATCATATAAAGGTTCCGGCAGCAAGCGATGCGGAGAGAATACTGTGGATAATCATTGAACAGTACAGCGCTACGGTGGGTATGGACGGAAATTCGCTCTGCGACGATATTGGACTGCATATCGACGCCGTGAGCAAGTATGTGGACGCCATCTGCGATGAGAGAACCCTGCTTGTTACCAAATACAAGGATGAGGAGCATCTGGACAAGGGCGATTATTACGAAATCATGTGGAGAGACGCCCCGAAGGATGCTCAGGAGCTGGAAAACGAGTATGCAAAAAAGACCAAAGGCCTTTCCAAGCTGGTGAATAAGGGCAGAATAATAGATATTTTCTCGTGGAAGGGAACCTATTCCATGACACTGAAGTTGTAAGGAGTAAACCATGATAGTAATTGCGCACAGAGGCGCCAGCGCTTATGCGCCGCAGAACACAGCGCCTGCATTTGAACTTGCTAAAAAAATGAATGCCGACGGCATAGAGTGCGATGTGCATTTCTCCGCCGACGGAGAGCTGATAGTCTGTCATGACCCGGTGCCTACCTACGGCTGCGGCTATGACAGCCCTCCCATCTGCACGCAGACCCTGGCAGAGCTGAAAAAGCTGGAAATGACATACGGCATGGAGGGCTTTGCCGGCAACAGGATAATCACGCTGGATGAGATGCTGGAAATAGTAAGCGATATGCGCCTGATCAATATAGAGATCAAGCCGGGCCCGGACGGCAAGCCGTACGAAGGTATTCTGCCTGCCGTAATTGAAAAGCTTAGGGCTCATAAATGTTTTGATAGGACAATAATCTCTTCATTTATCCACTCAACGGCCAAAGAAGCAACAGACTGCGGTCTCAGCGGTGCCATACTGTACGGAGAGCTGGGCGGCAGGGACGCGCAGTACGGTACGGAGCTCGGCGTTAACGGATTGCATCCGTTTTTCGGCCAGCTCAGGCAGGAGACGGTCAGACAGGCAAAGGCTGCCGGGCTTTATGTCAATGCCTGGACGGTGGACGAGCCGGAGGATATGCTGCGCCTCAAAGAGTGGGGAGTGGACGGCATAATAACAAATAAACCCGATGTGGGAAATAAAACGGTGAAATAATGAAGATAGAAATGCATGCGCATACCCGGGAGGTCAGCCCGTGCGCCGGGGTGCCGGCGGAAACTTTGGTGCGGGAGTATGCCGGCGCAGGCTACAGCGCCGTGGTGATAACGGATCATTTTAACTACTATGTCCTGGAGGGTTTCGGACTGGAAAACACAAGGGACAGAGTTAACAGATATCTCCTGGGCTTTGAAGAGGCGTCAAAAGCTGCCTCAAAGTATGGGATGAAGGCGATACTGGGCACGGAAGTATGCCTGCGCAACGTCGGGTGCGAGGATTATCTGCTTTACGGAATTGAGCCGGAAGTGCTACAGACAAACCCATATATGTACGATTACACTTTGGCGCAGCTTAGGGAAATGTGCGATAAAAACGGGATATTGCTGTTTCAGGCGCATCCCTTCCGCGGGTACCTGAAGCGGGCGGATATCAATATGCTGGACGGTATAGAGGTGCATAACGGTTGTCCGCGCCATGACAGCCACAATGACATGGCGTTGGAATGGGCGGTACGGCACGGAAAGCTGATGAGCAGCGGAAGCGATTATCACCAGACGGAGGATCTGGCGCGTGGGGGTATCATATCCGATATACTCCCGGAAAAC
>JAQXIQ010000106.1 GCA_029007865.1 Bacillota bacterium | reverse complement strand
TGCTGCCTCCGGCTTCTGCATGGCGACAATGATGAGCAACAGCGGCGGAGCATGGGATAACGCCAAAAAGTATATCGAATCCGGCGAGCTGGGCGGCAAAGGCAGTGCAAATCACAAGGCAGCCGTCGTGGGTGACACCGTAGGCGACCCCTTCAAGGACACCTCCGGGCCTTCCATCAATATTCTGATCAAGCTGCTCTCGGTGGTATCCATCGTGTTTGCTCCCATCATCTACATTATAACAAACCTGATCTGGCACTGAGCCCTTACGGTTTGACACCGAATCCTTACAGCATACAGACCTGCCTGCCGGCAACGGCCGGCAGGTCTTTTTTTATGCTCTTTGCACCCGCGCGGATTTTAATGTGATTTTCGTCAACACGCCGAACTTTTTTCGCCTATTCCGAAGAACAAGCAAGATAATCCGGAAAAATTGCAAAAATCACGAATTGCTATTGACAAATAAAACTTTTTAATATATAATCCTTATTGATATAAGTTATCAATAATTTTTTAATCAGGGCAACGCTATGATAAAACGAAACACCGTTCAGTGTGCCTTGGTACTGGAGGCCGTCAACAAGCTGCGGCACCATGCCACGGCAGAGGAGATATACAGTGAAATAGCCCGTGAGCATCCAAGCATAAGCAGAGCCACGGTATACCGGAATCTGGGCAGGCTGGCGCAGACGGGAAAGATACGCAAAGTGGCAATGCCGGACGGAGCAGACCGCTTTGATCATCTGCAGCATGAGCATCACCATATCAGATGCGAAAAATGCGGCAGGCTCTTTGACGCAGACATGGACTACATTGCAGACCTGGACAAAAGCATCCGGGACCTCCACGGCTTCAAGCTCACCGGATACGACATTATTTTCAAGGGCATCTGCCCGGAATGCCGGGAAAATAACGGCAAATAGATTATTTATTCGGCGCATACGGGCGCAAAGCAAACCCGTAAATATATATATTAAAAGGAGACTATTATGAGAAGCATTACGACACTTGATTTACAGTATGCACACAGATTCTACGGCTTTAAGGGTGAAGCTCAGTACCTGCACGGCCACACAGGCGTACTTACCATAGAGGTTGAAGATTCCGTGGAGCCCGGAGTTAACATGGTGTTCCCCTGCAACGAGATCCAGAAGACCGCATGGGAAGTCCTCAAGAACTTTGACCACGCCCTGATACTGCGCCAGGACGACCCCCTTCTGCCCGCGATTCTCGGCGTATATGAAGCCCAGGGCATTAAAAACGGCGCTCCCACCAACAAAATGAAGGGCCCCGCCTTCAAAACAGAGCTTGCCACCGCATATCCCGAATGCCGCCTGGTGGTAACAAAGGAAACCATGACGGTGGAAGGCATGATAAAGATCGTTTACGATTTGCTCAAGGATAAGCTCAACATTGCCAAACTCACCTTTACCAGCGGAGTAAATGCCGCCTCGGAGGAATTTGAAACCGGAAAGACCATAGACCGCTGTCCTCTCTGCGGCATCGCACTGAACGAAAACGGCGTTTGCCCCAAGTGCGGATACAGGAAATAACATCCTGTGCTTTTCACGCAATATCAAAAGCGTTAATCATTGAATAAGTGCGCCGGCGGCCGTCCTGCACGAAACGGGCAGGGCGGCCGTTTTTTGTATAACGAAAACCACCTGCTAGGCAGGTGATTTTCGTTATACAAGAAGTCGGGTGTACGCAGTGCGAAACACCCGACGTTTTGATATTTTTTCTGCCGCAGGCTTATCAGCCAAGGTCCGTTTCCGCGATATAGAGAATATCGCTCAGGTTTCTGCCGCCCTTATACGGAGCGTTGACCCAGTCGTTTTCCCAGTCGCCGTCACCGTTATTATGAACAAGCACTGCAGACTGTCCTCCGTCCAGATTGAACGCCGCCTTGCAGCCCAGGTCATGCATGAGCTGTGAGGTCTGCTTCATTGTCATGCCGTAAGAGCCGTTCATGCTGCGGCCGTCGATGGCAACAAAGCAATAATGACCCGGCTCAAAGTATCCTACCACCGCACGCGGATTATAGGTGTTTACCGTACTGTTGAAGGTTTCCAGCGCTTCGCCGTTGTCTCCAAGGAGTCTGGGGCCGAAATCCCACGCCTGATAGGCTCCGTTCGCCTTGGCCTGCTCAAGATCAAAATCATGCTGATAATATGTCACCATGGTGCCGTCATAATACAGAACGCACACATCCCGGTACGGTTTTTCCTGATAAACCACGCCGTTGCGTATAACTATTCCGCCGCGTCTGGAGGATGACATATCTCCGCTCATGCCCACGATTCCTCCTGCTTCAAAGGTCATCTTGCGCACATCCTCACTATAGCCCTGCCCGAACTTGTCATTGGCCAGCTTTGTCTTGAAATTATCAATGTTGCGCACATAAATATCCGTCAGGTGGTAGACCACGGTATGTCCGTCCACCTCAATTGTACGGGATTCTATAGTTATGGCTATATCCTTGCTGCGGTATTCGGTATCGGTGTGTATCAAAACGTCGCTGAATTTATCCGCAAACTTGGCGCCGAACTGACCCTGGTCCACGACCGGAGTGGGGCTTACGGAGGGGTCGGTCGTGTCGCTGCCGGGTGTAGGCGTGGTCACAACAGGGGTGGGAGTGGGTCTGTTGACGGTGGGTAGTGACGATTCCCCGGGAATTACTGCCTCCTGGGGAAGAACATGATGAAAAAGCGAAAACACCACCAGGCAAACGCCTATAAGCAGCAGATCCATCAGGGCGATCATCCACCCCTTCATCCTGGGCGCGTGCTTTGTACTGTTATTTCTCCGATTACTCATAGCCAAAACCTTTCGTAAAATGTATTGCAGATGCAAAAAAACGACAAAGTAAAGTCCTTTATTGTATATTATCCTCAATCCGAGGCGGATTATATTCTATTACATTATTCAATATCGGGCAACCGATTTTTTGTAAAATAATTTTGAACTGATTCCGCCCTGTACAAAATTAACCTTGTTTTCGCATAAGTGATTATATTTGCGCATAATCAGCCTGTTAGGTTATAATAATGCTAATCTGCGTTAATTTTATATGTTTATTGATTTTTCCCGCGATGCTATAATATACAATGGTTATACCTTACGGCAAAACCGGATAAATTCAGACAAAGGAATGTAAGCTGTCATGAAGCATTTTTTACGGATTACCTGCATTTTAGCCGCCGCTTTGCTGCTGTTTGCAGGCTGCGGCACGGATACAAGCACCCCGCCGACGGGCTCTCCCTCGGCAACTGCACCGACACAGAACACGCCGGACACCCGTCCCATCGTCACAGGCGATACCTCGGCGTTTGTGCAGCGCGCTTACGACACCGATTATTCCTATGTATGGTGGCCTGAAGGGTTTTACGGCAACCTGCCCGAGGTGTACGCCATGACGGGCTCGTACGGGCTGGCTCTGAACGCCGCTACCGGGTATATATCCCGCTTCGGCGCTTTCCGCACCCAAATGAATAAAACCGACGCAATGAACGCGGACAATTCCGTTATAAGCACGCTCCCCTCCTTTGCGGTAAAATACGGCATAAGCTATAACGGCAAAGATTATGCCATGAATTATGTTCAGTCCGCGGAGGAAAACGGCAACAGCACCAGAATACTGGAAAGCGGACGGTTTTTGCAGCGTCTGGACCTTTTATATCTGCGCGCCAAGGATAACGACGACCTGTACGGGCGCATGGAGGTAACCGTGCTTCCGGACTGCTTTGCAATGAACTTCGAGATATTTCCGGACGGCAGACGCATAGACAATGCCGTATTGAGCATGTCTTTATCCGTCAATAAGGATTACAGCGCAGCGGTATCGCAGGACGGCAGGAGCGCTGTGGTGTGCGACTCCTCCGGATACGGCTACACGGTGGTCATCCCCACGGGAATTGATGCGGCAATCGCCCAGGACGGCGATTTCCTTGCGATACGCGCGAATGTCAGGAAGCTGGCGCGCAACCAGTTTACCGGCTTCGGTATTATCATAATACCTTCCGTAAAGGCTTCCTTTGACGACGCGGCGCAGTATCTGGCGCGCGATTCCGTGACGGTGGAGGCACAGCAGCTCTCACCTAACGAAAAAGCCCAGACGGTCACCTATGACTACGCTCACGGTATGTATTCCGTTGGTGTAAACGGCGCTTTTTCCCTTACGGAAGGACAAATGACGGAAAAAGACCTGGACACATACGAAAAGGTTCGTTTTACCCTTACAAACAATTCCGACCGCACGGTAAGGGTGCCTGTACAGTTTGTAAAGGAAGACCCGCTGTCCGTCACCGGGCCGTCGCCCATGCTGCTCGACCCGGAAAGCGGCGAGCCCACCGGTCACACCGTACAGATAACCCGCAACTGGCACGGATATGACTCCACGGTCCCGGAAAACTCTCCCAAGCGCTGCTGGGAGGGGCGCTGGTACCATTGCTACACCGTCATTGAGGTTCCCGCCCATCAAAGCGTCAGCTACGATTTCTGCGTTTCCTATGCGCGCTGGGGCGGGATCGAAAGCGTGGTGCATTCCCAGCTTTGCCTGGCCGGATGGGGCGGAAACCTGCAGCAGTGGGAGACCTGCTCGCTGGGCGCATACGGAGAAAGCTTCTGCTACGACGTTGCGCGCTCGCTTACTCACTGCACCATGGGTGATATATGCGCCTTCGGGCTTTACTCCAGAATCGACGGCAGAAAATACAACTGGACAACCAATATAGGCGGCGCGGACTTTCTGGGCGCGATAGACCTGGCCGGAAGCCCGTACAGGGTCAGCTCCATGAAGTCCTACTTCAAGAACCACGGGCCCAACCTTTCCGAGGTTATTTATACCGGCACTATAGGCGGAAAAATCCGCTTTACCGCCAGTGCACGTACCCCGCGCACCGACGATATATCAACGGCTTACCAGACCTTCAGCTATACATTCCTGGAGGACGTCAAGTATTCCCGGCTCTGGTTTTATCAGTTCGGAGCGGACAGCTACAATTACGATTACTGGAAGCGCATGGTCGCCGGCAACAACGACGGCCCGATATCCTTTGAGATGAACGGAGTCAGCCTGTCCGGAGAATTCGCCGTTCCAAAGGTGGACATTTATCCCGATTACCTGAGTCACGCCGGAATGAACCCGGTGGAAGTGCCCGGGATAGGCGCATGGTTTGCCTTCCTGGGCGCGGACAGCGGCCAGAGCAAGGGCAATAAGGCAATAAGCGTTAAGGAGTATTCCGCGGTCATAAACGGCAAAACCTACACCCAGCCTTCGTTCTCCGTACGCACCACCGGAGTGTATGTGACGGAAGATATTTTCTGGGAGGGCGCGGGCTTTGAGCTTAATCCGCCGGCCGAGGCAAACGGCTTAATCAAAGCCGGAAGCACCGTCTCCTTTACCGTGCAGTATTATAACCTGCCGGCGCACAAATCCGACTATTACGGAAAAGGAGAGGCTCTTGCTTCCCTGCCCGAAGGCGACTGGGATACCTGGAAGCTGCCGTATATGTACGTAACCCGCAGCAATATCGGTATTACCGCGCAAACAGGCACCGTAGAGAGCATATATACCCCGCTGATACGCTCAAACGGCGCTGCTTCCGGCGTTGCTGCCGAGTTTACGGTGTATAACGGTATAGGATATGTACCGGTCACCATCAGCGGCGTCAAGGGCTACTCCGGCTGGAGACTGGAGCAGAAAACCGAAAATGGCTGGAAGGAGCTTGACCAGGAGGTGCACGGCAACGATTACTGGCAGGCCTGGTATGACGAATCCGACGGCACCTTTGAGCTTACCTTCAATGTCCCGACCTCGGGCGCGGACAGCGTGGGACAGTACCGCCTGATAAAGGAATAACCGTTTGTTTAAGCGTTTGAGGCTTATGCGGCTACTGCAAACACTGCGGCTTATGAGGCTACTGCAAACACTGCGGCTTTTGAGGCTACTGCAAACACTGCGGCTTATGCGGCTGATGCAAACACAAGTATGAACAAAACGGCGCGGCATCAAGGCCGCGCCGTTTTGTTGCCGTTTTATGCTACAAAAAAACAGGCTTTGCGGGCACCTACCGTAAAGCAGTTTTTTATCAATATCAAAAGGGACGAGGTTTTCTCGTCCCTTTTGCACACTTCCTTGCCTGCAAGGTATAGTGTGTTATACTATGTTTTATTTTTGGGTGGTAAAGGAGTGATGTTTT
>JAQXIQ010000105.1 GCA_029007865.1 Bacillota bacterium | reverse complement strand
ATAAGCAAACCTCAAATACAAACAGCACGTATAACAGAGCAGCCGCGGCGCAATATGCCAGACAACACGCCAAGTCATATAACACAGCATATCCATCGTGGGGGGCAGACTGTACAAACTATGTATCTCAATGTGTATACGCAGGAGGAATGCCGAAGATAACAGCATCAAGTCATTCCAATGCAAATGATAGTCATTGGTATTTAACCAACGCAACTAACTATTCACCGTCATGGACCGGTGCGGATTGGTTCATGAGGCATTGGGCAAAAGTAAGAGAATACGGAAACTATGTTTATAATGGCAGAGCATATTCTGTAAGGATCTATACCAAGGATTACGTGTTAAATAATAAAGCAACCGTTGGTTCATTTATAAGCGTCGGCGATGTTGTACATTATTTGAGCGCTAGTAATTCAAACGCATATCACAGCACCATCATCTCAGTCAAAAATTCCAACACCGATATTCAATTTTGTGCGCATACAGATGACAGATTAAATGAGGATTTTTTCACCTATATATCCGGATCGGATGTGGACAGCCATGAATTTATAGTTGTGGTGAAGATCAGTAATACATAATGAAATAAGGAGGGCATAATTATGACAAACAAAACAAGAAAAACGTTTTTGGGCATTGCTTTGGCAGTTTTAATACTTTCATGCAGTGTTTTGGTTGTGTTCGCAGTTTCGGACGGCATAAATAATCAGGATGCCGCTATGGAAAATACCGTTACTCCACAGCCCGAGGAAGCTCCTATCACCTTTAAAAGCATAGATGAATACGACGTAAAGCCTCAGGCAAAGCCCGGAAGCAAGGCTGAAAAGATATTGCTTGACGTCCTTTCAAGAAAGAACATGACCGAAAGAGACGTAACCAAATATAACAATACCCCAGAAGATATTAAGGAGCTTACCTACGATCAGGCAAGGGAAAAACAACACTATTATTATGATCTTTGGGAAAAGGCACTGGAGCAAAATAAAATGTCCATTGCGGAAAGCGTTGCATTGCTTGATAAAAGCGAATATTATAAGTGGTATGCCGACGCTATTGCTGTTGAGCAGGATCTTGTGGAGGTTCTTCGCGACGATCTGTTACGCAGAGCAACAAGCACACGCTTTGAAAGAAAATTCTATTTTCTGGATGACCCTGAATTTGTTGAAACTGCTCTGCCCGAAGATGTGAGAAGAGAAATAAATGCCGTTGCATGGTGTGATTTCATTATAAAGGTGACCGAGGATTGGGTGGTAGCGCAGGACGTTGAGGGAGCAAACAAGCAGGTTGAGCAGCTCAGACGCATAGATTATTTGTCTTGTTATTATAACGATGGAGCAATAAGCTATCGTCATAGCGACACCTCATACTTTACCGGACTTCTTGAAAAATATAACAGCGGAGTACCGCTTGACGACATCATTTTTTGGTAAGACCATAAAAGGGGACTGCAAAAAGCAGCCCCCTTTAAGATTATAAAAGCAGACGAGGTTAGGTGAGCCGATAGCATATCAAGCCGATATTTAAAGGAAATATTCGTGGCAGTATGCCGCGCCGGAGCGCGGCTTCGTTCAGCCCTGCGCAATAATCTTTAACGGGAATTTCTTTCTGTAAGCAAGAGGGGTAATGCCCACCCTTTGCCGGAATATTCTTATAAAATAGTTATAGTCGCCAAAGCCCGATCTGATGCTTACCTGTGAAACAGGCATCTGAGTGGTTGTAAGATAGTGCTTTGCCGTGTCCAGCTTTTTGTTTATTATATAGTTTTTGATGGTGGTATTGAAAAACGCGTGCGAGATGTCGTACAGACAGTTTTTGGATATGCCGAACCTGCGGCACAGATCCTCAACGCTCAGGGGCAGTTCGATATTCCGGGTTATATATCCGTCAATATCGGCGGCCAGCTTATTCTGCTCTATTTTGATCATCTGGCTGACATGAAGGTACAGCGTGCTCATGGTAAGAAAATCGGCGGCGGCCTCTATCTGGCGGCTGCTGAGCACGGGCAGCCTGTCGTAATACCGTTTTGCTTCCGCCTCTTCTATCCCGTATTTTTTGCATAATGTGCGCACTCTGTCGAAATCGGAAAGCTGCTGTTCGCGGTCCCGTATCTGGCCGAACATCATATAAGCGATTATTTCATTTTCGTAGTATATGGGAACGGCTGTATCCGCAAGCCCTGCGTGACAGGTGAAGGTGTACGGGTGTTTCCGCTGCGCCGATTTTATGCAGGCGCGCATATCCGATTCAAAGCAGCATTGCTTGCCCTTGTCGCTTGACTTAACGGCACTGCACAGCTCCTGCATGGACTCCGGGTAGAACATAAGCTGATTAAAGTCGGCATCCCATACGCTTATGGTGGCCCGCGTCAGTTCGTGGAAGTCTCTCAAGACGCCTCTTAGCTTTTCCTTGTCAAAAAAACCTTCATATTTCCACCTCTTTTTTAGTTTAACACCGGTTGCATCCGATGTCAATCGGGAAGATAATGCTATTTTTCGCGGTATAAGTGACTATATGCGCCGCCCATAACGAAATATAATCTGCTTTGTAACGGAATGCTGCAGTGGCTGCGGCGTTCAATATGTCAAAGGAGAGTGATATTATGAATTCCGGAATAACATTTGCGCTGTACTTCGGAAACCGCGGATTTTTTCCGTCGGAGTCCATTGCCCGAGCCCGGGCAGAAATGATAAAGGCGGTAACCGACGCGGGCTGCGGATATATCTGCCTGGAGGAGGACAAGACGGCATACGGAGCCGTGGAAACCGTTGCGGAGGGCAGGATCTACGCCGAATTCCTGGAGCGGAACCGAGGCAAATACCAGGGAGTGATTATCTGCCTGCCCAATTTCGGAGACGAAAACGGCGCGCAGGCCGCACTTAAGGACGTCAGGGTACCCATACTTGTCCAGGCATATCCGGACAAGATGGACGAAATGGATTTTGCTCACCGCCGGGACGCCATGTGCGGTAAATTCGCCATGTGCAATGTGCTGCTGCAGATGCAGCTCCCCTTTACGCTCACAACGCGGTTTACGGTCTCGCCGTCAGATGAGAGCTTTGCGGAGGATCTGCGCAGCTTTGCCGCTGTCTGCCGCGTGGTGGACGGAATGAGAAGCTTTAATATAGGCGCCATAGGCGCGCGCACAACCGCCTTCAAAACCGTAAGGGCGGACGAATACGCGCTGCAGAAAAAGGGTATAAATGTCGAGGCCATTGATCTGAGCACGGTGTTTGAACGGATAAACAAGGTAAAGACGGAGGATATACAGGGCATACTGCGCGATATCGACGGCATAACGGTTTTTGAGGGCTTCCCGCAGGAGAAGCTGATCACCATGGCCAAGCTGCAGGCAGTAATGCTGGATATAGTGCGCGAGTATGACCTTCAGGCCGTGGCAATAAGATGCTGGAGCGAGTTTCAGACCGTGCTGGGGATAGCTCCGTGTACAAGCCTGTGTCTGCTTAACAGCATGGGCATACAGGCGGCCTGCGAGGTGGACATTACAAACGCCGCCATGATGCGGGCGCTGGCGCTGGCGTCGGGCTCGCCGTGCACGCTGCTGGACTTTAACAATAACTACGGCGACGCGGAGGATAAGGCTATTATGTTCCACTGCGGACCGGTGCCTGCCGAAATGCTGGAGGGCAAGGGCAGGATTATCGAGCATCCGATGTTCAGAAAGACCTATGGGCCGGGTTCCGGGGTAGGGGTCAACAAGGGGAAGCTGCGTTCCGGCGACGTCACCTTCGGCAGCCTGAAAACACGGGACGGCAAGATCGGTGCATTTGTGGCGGAGGGCAGCTTTACCTCCGACCCCGTTCCGGAGGAATTCTTCGGTACGGGTAAGGTGATACAAACGGCAAATCTTGACCGGATAGAGCGGCATATGGCGGAGAACGGATACAAGCATCATGTCTGCGTGTCCTTCGGGAAGTGCGGCAAGATCCTGCGTGAGGCGTTTGAGAAATATCTTGGCTTTGAAACGGCGGAGTTTTAGGAGGTAGTTATGAATAAGTTCGGAATCTTCATGAATTTCTGGGAGAAGAATTGGGATGCAGACCATGCAAAGTACATTAAAAAGGTCAGCAAGATAGGGTTTGACGTTCTGGAGTTTCAGGCGCAGCCGCTTCTGGAGATGTCGGATGAAAAGCTCAGAGGCCTGAAGGCGCTGGCCGATGACGAGGGGATAGAGCTTACATACAGCCTGGGGCTGGACAGAGCCTATGACGTGTCGTCGCCTGACAAGAAGGTCAGGGACGGCGGAGTGGTCTATCTGCAGCGGATAATCGGGCAAATCGAAAAAATGGAGGGTAAGCTGCTCTCCGGAGTGAGCTATGCTGGCTGGGGGACGCCGGATTATGTGCTGGATGACAAGAGCAGGCTGTGGGACAACAGCCTGGAGAGCATGAGAAAGATTATCAAAACCGCCGAGGATTGCGGCGTCACATACTGCGTTGAGGCGGTAAACCGCTTTGAGACCTGCCTGATAAACACGGCGGCGGAGGCGTTAGAATATACCGCCCGGATCGACAGCCCCAATATAGGAATACTGCTGGATACATATCACATGAATATTGAGGAGAACTCCATACCCGACGCCATAAGGGCGGTAGGCAAGAAGCTAACCAGCTTTCACACCGGGGAAAACAACCGTACGGCTCCGGGGCGCGGGCATCTGGACTGGGACGGGATATTCGGCGCGCTGTCCGAAATAGGGTATGGCGGCAGGATAATATCCGAGCCCTTTGTCATGATGGGGGGCGAGGTGGGCCGGGACATACATGTGTTCCGGAATCTGCTTGAAAACCCCACGGAGGAGAGAATAGACGCCGAGGCGGAATATCTGCTGAATTTTGAAAGAGGTATGGCCCGGAAATACGGGCTGTAGTCCGGGACTGACAAAAATCATATAAAAAGCTGTTAATCCTCCGCAGACTGCCGTAATGCGGAGGATTTCAGCTGTATTTTAGTTTAGCTGTTTTGAATAGTAGGAAACGCCCGGACATTTTGTCCGGGCGTTTGTTTGCGCACCTAAATATCACGCGGGGCGGTTACCTGACGCGCACGGCAAAATCATAGCTGCCGCTGGCCACGGTAAGCATTATGCTGCCGCCGTCGCGGGTTATGTCGGAGGCGTATTTGCACTGCGCAAGCTCTCCGCCGTTTACGGTGGCGGAGGCGGCATTCTGCAGCTCTATATCGGCGCAGCAGGATACCGGCACCTCGACGTGCAGCTTATAGCCGTTTTCCGTCTTGCTCCAGGCCGATACTATCCTGCCGTAGGGGCTGTTTACCTCGGCGCGGCAGGAGGGGATATTCTGGGGCAGATAGGGCTTTACGCCGAAACGGCGGAAGGCCGGCTCCGTTACGGTTATGCCGCCCAGGAACTTGTAGAACCATGCCGTCACCGAGCCGTACATGGGATGAGAGTGCGAGTTCATGGCAAAGCCGGTGGCATACTCCCAGCGCTCCCATATTGTGGTGGCTCCCTTGCTGCGCATATAGCCCCAGCTTGGGTAGGTGGTCTGCTCCATGAGCTTCATGGCGGTTTCGATATAGCCGTAGCGGGTCAGTATCTCGGGCAGGTATTTGGTGCAGAGGTTGCCCGTGGACAGGTGATAATCGCGCTTTACTATATCGGCGTTTATATTGTCTGCCACCCGCTGCTCGTCTCCGGCAGGCACTATGCCCAGCTCAAGAGCAAAAATGTTGGCACCCTGAGAGCCGGTGGCGTAGTTTGCGGTCAGACGGTCGTAGAAGACCTCGTTTATGCGCTTTACCATTTCCGCGGCGCGGCTGCGGTACATCTCCTCGTCGTCGCTGTGACCGGTGATGCGCGCCACCTCCTGCATAAGGCGGGCGTTGTAGTAGTTAAAGCAGCTGGACATATACTGCCCCGGTGTGATGCCGGAAACGGGGGAAGCGCCGTTAAAGCTGTCCGGTTCCGGCCCTGCCCAGTCGCCGTACAGGCTGTATATGGCTATGCCGCGGTCCGAGTTGCGGTAAAGGTATTCCGTCCACTTCCTGAAGCCCTCGTAGTTTTCAACAAGGGCGCGGTCATCGCCGTAATGGCGGTACACAAGGAAAGGTGCATATATATATGAGGAGCATACCGCGTCGGCGGGCTTATTGCCGCGCCGGAACGGGGCGGTATCGCCTATGGCGCCGCTTACCGGGTCCTGAGTGCCTGTAATGTCCCGCGCCCACTTGGAATACAGCAGGTGCAGATCCAGGTTGTATACGGCGCCTTCGCTGCGCGCGGTCATATCGTTGAGCCAGCCCTGACGCTCTGCGCGCTGGGGGCAGTCTGTGGGGATGGAATGCAGGTTGCCCTTTTCCGTCCACATTATGGCCTTTTGCAGCCATGTCAGCATATCGTGCTCCGCGCGGAAGTCGCCTGTCTGCTCGATATCGCTGGCAAGGGTAAAGGCTGTCAGCGTGTCCTCCGCAGGCTCGCCGGGCAGACCGTACACCGCCACAAAGCGGAAGCCGTGATAGGTAAAGGAGGGCATGAACTCCTCGGTTTCTCCGGTGCCCTTCAGGGTGTAGCGGTCGGTCTGCATATCAAAGGGGTAGTTGGGCTCGGCGATGCGCAGATATACCGTGTTTGGTGTGCCGTCATCGTTGAGCAGCTCGGTGTGGGTAAGGGTGACGGTCACGCCCTTTTCGCCCTTGACGCGGAGTCTGCAGATGCCGGTAAAGTTCTGTCCGAAGTCATAGAGCCAGCCGTCCTTGATGGGGGTGCAGCTCACCGGCTTCATTTCCTGCCCGATAACTACGGGCTCTATGGGAGTGGCCATCAGTCTGCCGCCCGGAGCCGGGAGCTCGATGGCGGTATAGTAGGCGCCAATGGCCTTCTTCTGGAAGGGCTGAGCGTTTTCCTCGCAGTCGGGAAGCCAGAAGGACATTATGTCAAAGCTCTCGCGGTGGTATTTCTTTTCAAAGTCAAAGCCCTTGTCCGCCCAGTCGGGACGGTCGTTATAGGTATTGCGGCTCTCTCCGGCGTACTGTGTGGCTATGTACGAGCCGGACTGACAGAAGATAAAGCTGCCCGGAGCCGAGGCAAAGGAATCGGAGGTGCCGTCGGCATAGGTGACATAGCCCTGCAAGATAAAGCGGCCGTGGTCGCTCCAGCCGTTGTTAAGGCGTATTCCGATCACGTTGTCGCCCTTTTCCAGCATATCCGACGCGTCAAAAGTGACGTAATACAGCTGTTTTGAATAGTCGGAGTTGACGGGCTCCAGCACATTGCTGCCCAGCCGGGAGCCGTTTATGTAAAGTTCGGTAAAGCCGGCGGCGGCGACATAGATGCGCGCGCTTGCGATATCGGCTTTGGCTTCAAAATGGGAGCGGAACAGCAGTATCCCGGGATATGAGGTGGGGGAGCCCAGGAAGCAGCCCTTCCACAGGGAGGGATCCAGCAGGCCGGTTTCAAACCAGGCGGTGTCGCTGACGGTCTCGCAGCCGTTTTCGTCCTTTACCAGCACGCGCCAGTAGCAGCGCTGAGCGCTGCCGTACACGGCGGCGGCGTCACAGAAAAAGCTGCAGGAATCGCGCAGTCCGCTGTCAAAAATATCGCCCTGAAATCCGGCGGCCTTTTCGTCGGATGAGGCGACTATTACGCGGTATGCGCTCTGTCTGGCGCCCATTCCGCCCTCGGTCTTCCATGACAGGCGGGGAACGGTGTCTATTCCGAGCGGATTATGTCGGTTTTCGCATCTCAGATCAGTAAAAACAAGGCTCATTGGCTTATCCTTTCGTCATACAGCAAAAAAATATTTGCTCATAGTAGAAAAATTCAGTTGATATTATACCTTAAAACAGTTATAATAGATATACAGAATTCTAAGAAATATATGTACAAAACTATCTATTTGCTGCAATAATTTGTGCAAAGCGGTCAAGAGGTGTGAGTATGAAGGACAATATCGTGTTCAGTCAGCAGCTGGAAAACATACAGCTGGAATATCTGACGGGCGATTTTGCAAAATGCTGGCGCTCATGGGGAAGTACAATAATAAACCCGTATTATAATAAGTTTTATTATATAATGAACGGCGAATGCTACATCAAGATAGATGACAGCGAGTATATAGCCAAAAAAGGACAGCTGTTCCTGCTGCCCTGCAACAGCACCCAGACATACCACCATATATCGGACAACACCATCAGCAAGTACTGGATACATTTTACCGCCATGTGCAACAATAAAGACCTGATGGAGCAGATATCCCTGCCTCATTATATCGAGGTGGAGGACCCGGACTATGTTACCGACCTGTTTAAGTCCATTATCACAAACAATCATCTTTCTCTGCATGAGATACTGCGGCGCAAGGCGTATATACTGCAGCTGCTTGCATATTATACCGAGCATTCCAGCGTCACGCGCGAGACCATCTTCAAGGATACCAAGCTCAGCGTGATACTCACCTATATCGAGGAAAACCTCTCCAGAGATATAACCATAAACGAGCTGTGCAGCATTTCCCATCTGCATCCGAACTATTTTATCCGCTATTTCAAGGAAAAGACGGGGCATCCGCCCATCGAGTTTATCAATAATCTGCGCATAAACCGCGCCAAGAAAATGCTCCAGACCCAGAACGACCCGGTGCAGGTGATAGCCTATTCCGTGGGCTTTGAAAGCTCCAATTACTTTTCCAGACTGTTCAAAAAGAAGACCGGGTTTTCTCCCAGCGAATACCGGTATATCGCAAAGTCCAGGCCGGACAGCTATGATTTTGATTAAACCTGCGGAGGCGGTGCCTCCGCTTTTTATTTGCGCCCTTGCCTGTGCGCGGGCGCAAGCAGTTACTTAATGCGGCGGCGGAACCGCCGGGGAGGCATCATGGAGAAACTGAGTCTGAATATGCGGTCTTATAACCGGATATCGCGGCAGTGGAAGGAGTTCCGCGACGGATGCCCGGTAAACAGGTGCATAGAGGAATTTGCCGGGCTGCTTAAGCCCGGAGGACGGATACTGGACATAGGCTGCGGAACCGGATGCCCCATAGATGTTTACCTGACCGGGCTGGGCCTGAGCGTAACGGGCATTGATATATCGGTAAGTATGATCCGGTATGCGCGTGGGCTGTCGCTTAAGGATGCCCGGTTTGAGGTTTGTACCTTTCCGGACTATGACTGCAGCGAAGGGTTTGACGGCATAGTGGCCTTTGACAGCCTGTGGCATATCCCGCTTGAGCGACAGCTTGAAAGCATTGCAAAGGCGGCCTCACTGTTATGCGGCGGAGGATATTTTATCTTCACTCACGGGAAAAACAGCGGTGAGGTTTACGGGGAGATGATGGACAGCAGGTTTTATTATTCCACGCCCGGCAGAGACGGGCTTATAAGTGCGCTTGCAGACTGCGGCTTCAGTATAATCAGGGCGGAGGAGGACTACCGGGAAGCCACCACCGGCACCAGGGAGCTGCTGATAATCGCGCAGAAGGAGCGCTGCCCGATTAAGCGGTCTGCGCCGTGATAAGTGATGCGATGCGATACGTTTCGCACACGCGCGGCGTATTTCACAGACCCCGTCAGGGATTTATAACGATGAAAAAAGCACGCTTAGCGGTGCCTACCGTAAAGCAGTTTTATTAATGTCAAAAGGGACGAGATTTTCTCGTCCCTTTTGCACACGACCTTGCTCTGCAAGGTATAGCGTGTTATACGACATTTTGTTTTCGGGCGGTAAAGGAATGATGTTTTTGCTTGCGCAAAAGTGATGTTGTTCCCGAAGGTCGCAGTGATGTGATGTTTGCCCACTGTGCCGAAGGCACAACATCACAGCCGAAGGCTACATCATTAGGCAAGCCGACATCACTTGCCCGCAAGGGCAAACATCGTTCGGCTGACCTGCTTTATCGCAGGTCGCCGTAGGCGTGCTTTTTTCTGCGAAAGAGTAACCAAACGGAGCAGAATTGAGGTAAAAGTAAGTAAAAATAGTGTAGCAATCAAAAATATTGCTTATACTCCGGTTCTGCTTTTAATTCATTAAGCAATTCGGCTATATTTTCAAAAACGGATTTTCCGACAATCCCTCTAAACGGTTCCCACATTGCAGGTAGCACATTGTCGTGTGAACAAATATATTTCCATTCGTCTTCATCGTACTGATAGATTGCTTCCAGTTGATAAGTGAAAAACT
>JAQXIQ010000104.1 GCA_029007865.1 Bacillota bacterium | reverse complement strand
CGTATGGGGCAGTTAGTGGCCTCCGAGGCATCAAAGCGCCTCAATGCCCGCTTCGGTATTGTGGACCTTTCCCTTGCCCCCACTCCGGAAATCGGAGATTCGGTAGCATATATCCTGGAGGAAATGGGGCTTTCCTCGGTGGGCGGCTGCGGCACAACCGCGGCGCTGGCGCTGCTCAACGACGCCGTAAAAAAAGGCGGCGTTATGGCAAGCTCCCGCGTGGGCGGCCTCAGCGGCGCATTTATACCCGTAAGCGAGGACGCCGGCATGATAGCCGCCGCAAGAAGCGGCGCGCTGACCATGGAAAAACTGGAAGCCATGACCTGCGTCTGCTCGGTTGGGCTGGATATGATCGCCATACCCGGCGATACCCCCGCCTCCACCATAAGCGGCATTATCGCTGATGAAGCGGCTATAGGCATGATAAACCAGAAAACCACCGCCGTGCGTGTGATTCCGGTTGCAGGCGGCAAGGTAGGAGATACCGTCTCCTTCGGCGGACTGCTGGGCGAAGCCCCGATTATACCGGTAAACGGCGCCGACTGCTCAGCCTTTATCGGACGCGGCGGGCTGATTCCCGCACCTCTGCACAGCCTGCGCAATTAAAACATCTATAATCGGTGCGTGTGTCCGGCGGCATTGCACCGTAAAATATAAGCCGGGGAAAAGGAAATAAAATGAGCCAGCTTAAAAGCCGTGAGGAGATTCCCTCGAGCGACAAATGGTGCCTTGAACACATCTATGCCTCCAAGCAGGAATGGCAGGACGAAATGGACGAACTGATCCGTGATATGCCCGCTATGGAGCAATATCGCGGCAAGCTTGACAATTACGATACCGTAAAAGAGATGCTGTACGAAAACGACCGTCTCAGCCTGATGCTGGAGCGTCTTTTCGTGTATGCGCGTATGTGCCGGGATACCGATAACGCAAACGCAGAGTATAACGATATGACCGCAAAGGCCATGAATGCCATGATGCGTTTTGAGGAGCTCACCAGCTACATTATGCCCGAGCTCTCCAGGCTGGACAGCGACACTCTTAACGAATGGGCCAGCCACGAGGAAATGTATCCCTTTGATTTCTCCCTGCGCGAGATCAGCCGCAATAAACCCCATGTGCTTTCCGACTCCGAGGAGCGTATCCTTGCCCTTGCCGGTGAAGTGGGCAATTCCTACGACGACATCTTTACCATGCTCAGCGACGTGGATATGCAGTTTGCTCCCGTTGTCAAGGACGGAACAGAGCTGCCCATGAGCCACGGTCGCTACGGTCTTTATCTTGAAGACCCCGACCGCGATGTACGCCGCCAGGCATTTGAATCCACATATAACGCCTACGGCAAGCAGATAAACACCCTTGCCTCTCTGTACGGCTCCTCCGTAAAAAAGGATGTGTTCTTTGCCCGCGCCCGCCGCTTTGACACCGCGCGCCAGTCCGCGCTGTTCGGAGGCAATATCCCGGAATCCGTATACGATTCCCTTATCTCCGCAGTACATGACGCTCTGCCCGTACTGCACGAGTATACTGCCCTGCGCAGCAAGGCTTTGGGACTGAACGACATGGAAATGTACGATATGTATGTCCCCATGACGCAGTGGGCAGACAGCAAAACCCCCTTTGACAAGGCGCGCGAGCTGGTGCTTACAGCGCTCAAGCCTTTGGGCAGCGATTACTGCAAGGTGTTAAAGGGCGCTTTTGAAGAGGGCTGGATAGACATCTACGAAACCAAGGGCAAAACCAGCGGAGCATACTCCTGGGGCCCCTACGGAACCCATCCTTATATACTGCTTAACTATCAGGACCGTCTGGACGACGCCTTTACCCTTGCCCACGAGGCAGGACACGCCATGCATTCCTATCATTCGGATGCCGCTCTGCCCTATTCCAAGGCGGGCTATCGCACTTTTGTAGCCGAGGTTGCCTCCACCGTAAACGAGGTATTGCTGCTGCACTATCTCTTGGACAACACAGAGGATGTCCAGATGAAAAAATACCTGCTTGAGCTGCACCTGGAGCAGTTCCGCACCACTCTTTTCCGCCAGACAATGTTTGCCGAGTTTGAATACCTTGCTCATACGCAGGCCGAAAAGGGCGAGAGTCTGTCCAAGGAATGGCTTTGCTCCACCTACGCCGGGCTTAACGCACAGTATTACGGAGACGCGGTTAAAACAGGGGAGCTTATCTCCTACGAATGGGCAAGAATCCCGCATTTTTACCGTGCTTTTTATGTGTATCAGTATGCCACCGGCTTCAGCGCCGCCGTGGCTATAGCCGGCAAGATCCTTTCGGAGGGCGAAAGCGCCGCCAAAAAGTATCTTGCGTTCCTCAGCAGCGGCGGAAGCAATTACCCGATTGAATTGCTCAAGCTTGCCGATATCGATATGTCCAAGCCGGACACCGTCAAGGCGGCTCTGGAATCCTTCAAAGACACACTGGAACAATTCAAGGCGCTCATTTAATGTTAATGTAATTTAGCGCAGGAAATAAACTTTGCAGCACAATAAAGGCAGACAAATGTATAATGCGTCTGCCTTTTTCCGTTTCTTAGCCCTGCTGATCTTATAAGTCATATATGCCGCAATAACGATGGCAAAGCCCCCGTCCGATACAGCATTGAACGGGGGCTTTGTGTTTTTGGTTCCGGGCTGCTTCTGTCCGGCTCTCTGTGGGTACGGTTAATCATTGCCTGTCCTGTTTTCCAAGAAAACCCGGATCATTTATCGTTTTCCCTTATCTCCACCCTGCGGATCTTGCCGCTGATGGTTTTGGGCAATTCCTCCACAAACTCCACAATGCGCGGATACTTATACGGCGCAGTGGTGTGCTTGACGTGCTCCTGAAGCTCTTTTTTAAGCTCCTCGGAGGGCTGATAGCCCTTAGTAAGTATAACGGTAGCCTTGACCACCTGGCCGCGTACCGGGTCGGGCACGCCGGTTATGGCGCACTCCAGAACGGCCGGATGCTCCAGCAGTGCGCTTTCCACCTCAAACGGGCCTATGCGGTAGCCCGAGCTTTTGATAACATCATCGGTTCTTCCCACGAACCAGAAATATCCGTGCTCGTCCTCCCACGCGGTATCACCTGTATGATAATACCCGTCGTGCCATGCGTTTTTTGTCAGCTCCTCGTCTCTGTAATAGCCTAAGAACATACCGACCGGCTTATTGTCCCTTGCTGCCCTTATACAGATCTCTCCCACCTGTCCCCGCTCCACGGGATTATCCTTCTCGTCCAACAGCAGAATGTCATACCCGGGTGACGGCCTGCCCATGGAACCGGGGCAAACCTGCATCCAGGGATATGTAGCCAGGGTCAGCGTGGTCTCGGTCTGTCCGTAGCCCTCGCGCAGGGTTATGCCGGTCACCGCCTTGAACTGATCCATTATCTCCGGGTTGAGCGGCTCTCCCGCATTTGTGCATTCCTTAAGCGAGGAAAGGTCGTAGGCCGCCATATCCTCCTTTACAAGAAAACGGTATATCGTAGGAGGCGCGCAAAAGGTGGTTATATGATAATCCTGCATTATCTGCAGCAGATCGCAGGGGATAAACTTGTCAAAATCGTATACCATAATGCAGGTTTCCGCCATCCACTGTCCGTAAAGCTTGCCCCATGCCGCCTTGCCCCATCCGGTATCCGAAACCGTCAGATGGATTCCGTCCGGGTCCACATGATGCCAGTATGCCGCCGTAACAATATGGCTCATGGCATAGAGATAGTCATGCGCCACCATTTTGGGCATTCCCGTTGTGCCGGAGGTAAAATAAATCAGCATTATCTCATCGGCACTGGTCTTTACCCGCTTGAAATCCGGGCTTGCGGCGTCCACTCCCTTGTGGAAGTCCAACCACCCCTCCTTGTCGGCAGTATTGGTGGTTATTTTAATCTTCAGCGTCGGGCAATCCGGAGCCGCCGCTTCCACACGCTTGGATATATCGCCGTCCGCTGTGCAGACAATTGCCTTGATGGAGGCCTGATTGCAGCGGTAAACGATATCCTTGGGGGTAAGCAGATTGCTGGCCGGGATAACAATGGCGCCCAGCTTATGCAGAGCCAGTATAGTCCACCAGTATTCGTAATGCCTTTTGAGTATCAGCATTACGGCGTCACCCTTTTTTATGCCCGCCTGCGCCAGAAAGTTGGCGGTTTTATCGGAATAATACTTGAGCTGACCGAATGTGAAATCCCTTTTTTCTCCGGCCACATTGGTCCAACGCATAGCCAGTTTGTCCGGCTTTTCCTGCGCCAGCACATCCATGCAGTCGTATGCAAAGTTAAAATCCGGCGTGGGATGCATCCTGAAATTATTCTTGAAGTCCTCGTAGGAGGAGAATTCCTCAAAGGAGGAGCAGTATCTTTCGTACAGAGCCATAAACGGTAAATCCTTTCCGGGTCAAAACACAACCCCAAAGCTTTATTTGATAATCACTGTTATAAATTTACATTCATCGCACTCAACTGCGTACATGTCATGGGGCCGTGTGCAGTCGTAATACACGGAGTCGCCCTCGTGAAGCACCGTTGTAAAATCGTCCAGACGGAACAGCAGTGTTCCGGACACGATATACATAAACTCCTGACTGTTGTGACTGTTGGGCACGCGCTGTCCGGGCTTGCAGTCGCTTCTGACAGTTACAAAAAACGGGTCGGCCTTCCTGTCCTTAAAATTGAAGGCAAGGTGGGAATGCTCATAATCCTTGCGGCGCTCGTACCTGAGCCCCTTTCCCGCCCTGACCACCGCGGCAAAATCCAGCTTGGGCATATCTCCGGTGAGCAGCTCCGCCATCTCCACGCCCAGGATATTGCTGGCCTTATAGAGGAACGAAAAGGAAAAATCCTGCTCTCCCGCTTCATAGGAGACATATTCCTGCTCCGTCATGTCCATTTTACGGGCCATTTCCTCCTGGGAAATACCGCGTATCTCGCGCATATCGCTGATTCGCAGCGCTATGAGTCTTATCTGGTCATTCATTGATATAACCTTCCTTTCCAAATAATGCCGGAACCCGTTCTGCGGGCGGCGCTTGTTTATATATACCCGGTTTGCCTCAGTGTCCGGGCACAGGAGCAAAAAAGCCCCGTCTCGCTTGAGACGGGGCTACCGTGGTACCACTCAAATTGACCGTTTCCGATCCTCTCTTTACAGGCTCTGACAAGCCCTGACATATAACGGTGCCCACCGTATCCGCTTACTGCCGTTTCGGCGGATATGCTCGGAAAGCGATTGACTCATGCTGCCGGAATTACCGGGTTCCCATCCTCCCCGGCTCTCTTTGAAAACCGATATGCCGCACGGCCGTCTTTCGTCAACGCATTTGTTTTTGTTGTTTTAATTCTATCATCGAGTGCTTTTTATGTCAAACACTTTTTAATGTAATTTTTCCCGCATCTTCCCGCGCCCTTCGCCATTTCGGCTATTCCGGTTTATGTCCTGCTTCCGCGCTTTGGCTTTTTGCCCTGCGCCTTCTGCTCCTCCCGCCTGCGCCGGAAAAAACCGGTAAGCAGACCGGCGCATTTCTCCTCCAGCACCCCTCCGCAGACCTCCGGCGAGTGATTAAAGCCCCTGCACAGGTTTATCACGCTGCCGCAGGCTCCCGCCTTACTGTCCGCCGCACCGTACACTATGCGCTTTATGCGGGCATTTACGCAGGCTCCGGCGCACATCGGGCAGGGTTCCAGAGTAACATACAGAACGCAGTCGTGCAGATTCCACCCGCCCAGCCGGGCTGCGGCCCGACGCAGTGCGTTAAGCTCGGCATGCCCTGCCGGGTCATGCCTGCGCTCCCTGGTATTGCCCGCTTTGGCCAGCACCCTGCCGTCCTTTACCAGCACCGCACCCACCGGTACCTCTCCGCGCTTTGCGCAGCGCTCCGCCTGAGCCAGCGCAAGGGTCATAAACCGCTCATCCTGAACCGCGCCGCATTCCGCCGCAGGAAACCCGTCTTTATTTGTGATACGGCTCACCGGCATTTATCTTAAACCCCCTGTACAGCTGCTCCAGCAGTATTATACGCGCCATATTGTGCGTAAAGGTCATATCGGAAAGGCACAGCCGTGCATCGGCACGCCGCAGCACCTCCGGGGACAACCCCAGCGAGCCGCCTATCACATAGCAAAGTCTGCGCCCGCGCGCAAGGCTTTCTCCCAGCCCTGCGGCCAGCTGCTCACTGCTCATTCTGCTGCCCGACAGGTCCAGCGCCGTGACAAACTCATCCGCCCTGAGCTTTTCCAGTATCCTGCCGCCCTCCAGCTGTTTAATTTGTCTTTCCTGCGCCTCCGAGGCGTTTGCGGGAGTTTTTTCGTCCTTAAGCTGACATATCTCCAGGTCGCAGTATCTGCTCAGCCGCTTGATATACTCAAGCTGTGCCTCTCTGAAAAAGGACTCATTCAATTCTCCTACGCATACGATTCTTATCTTAAGCATAACTTGTAATAAAATCCAGCATCAGCATTACACATTCCGCAGCAATAAATCCGCCCAGCATCAGATACGCTAACACCGGATGCTTGCCTGCGCGGTTTTCAAACCTTGTAAAGCCGCATGAATCTGTGTAGTACCTCTGGCTGTCCAATACCCCGGCAAAGCCGTATGTAAGCTCCTCAGGCTTTGAATAGCCGTACTTTATCCTGTTGCGGCGCCTTGTATAGAATATATAACCCGTTAGGCTCACAAGCAGGATAAACGCGCCCAGTACCACCCATACGCCCGAGGAAATAAATATATCCGCCTCGGTATACACCTGTTCCGTCTCCTCCTGCATATTCATCAGCCCCGGAAGATATGACAGTATCATAGCGGCAAAATTATTGGTAAAGTGCAGTATCATGGCGGGCACAATGGAATCGGTCACAAGCACCACCACCGCAAGTATAACTCCGAAAACCGCCGCAAATAGCACCTGCTGAAGATTGCCGTGCATCAGCCCGAAAAGCAGCGAGGACATCATTACCGCAGCGGCCGGGGAAAAGCGTTCAAAGGAGCGCAGTACCAGACCGCGGAAGAAGAACTCCTCGCAGAAGGCGGGCAGAATACCGTAGAGCAATGCGGAAAATATCAGCTGCCCGTAAGTAGTAATTGTAAAGCTGTCGGAAGAAGTGACATATCCCAAGCTCTCCAGCAGCATTACAAAGATATTGTTTATGCCGTTGGTAAAAAAGAATGCTCCGCCCGCCACCGCCAGCAGTATGATCACCTGTACGGCGTTAACCCCCTTGCGCAGTCGCAGCGAAGAAAGAAAATCGCACCGCGATATCTGCATTGCTATCAGCACCGGCGGCAGCATACACAGCAGCTGGCTGACTATTATATTGATCATGTTAAAGCCGTAGCTCTGCATAAGCTCGGGCTTATAGACAACCATCACGCTCAGCACGACCGAAGCGCCGAAAAACAGGAACAAAAATATCATCAGGGCAATTCCGCTCATGGTAAGGGACGGAAATCTTCTGTTCCTGTTATATTCCGGGTTTTCCCGGACAATAAAACCGTTGTTTGTCATATCTGTACCCCCTATTGAATCACATTCAAAACCCGTACCGCCTCAAGAAGCGCAAAACGGTATAACGGTTCCGCACGCAACGCTACTTGATATACAACAGCTCCGGCTTCATATTCCGGAAGGACGCAATATATCTCAGCCCGCAGGAGAGCAGACGCTGCTCGGTCTGTTCAAACCCGTCGCACAGCCTGCGTACGGCATGGGCATCCGAACCCAGAGTGATTATTTCTCCGCCCAGCTCGGAGTACCTGCGCAGTACGCTCATACACGGCATGGTATCTCCCGCCGTACGCAGCGAAGAGGTATTGACCTCCAGTCCCTTGCCCAGATATATAAGGCGCATCAGTATTGCATCATACAGGTCCGGAAACTCGTTCCACTCCATCACGGGCATAGGATACGGCGCATGCCGGAACACATATCCAAGGTGTCCCGCAACGGAGTAATCATACGGCGCGTCCAGAGACTCATACACCTTTTCCAGATAAGCCCGGTATGCTTCGTCTCTGCTGCGTTTTTCAAAAAATTCCGGATAATACGGATCCACCCCGTCCACCTCATGCACGGAGTTTATTACATAGTCTAACTCCATACCGGAAAGCAGCATTGCCGTCTCCGCCGCAGTATCCGGGTTATAGCCCGCCTCAACACCGCGCAGCAGCGGCATACCCATGCTCAGCAGTCTTGCCTGCTCCGCCGCGGAATCCAACACCCCCTGCTTATTCTCAAAGGCCGGATCGCTGTACCCCAGGTCCAGATGCTCCGTTATACACACCTTATCACACCCAAGCAGTATGGCGCGGCGGCAGTATTCCTCCACCGTATTCTGCCCGTCCGGGCTGAACGCCGTATGCACATGATAGTCCGTCATAGCTCTCTCCGTTCCGGCGCCGAAGCCCGGATAAAATACTCCGGCACCAGGTCATTTCATTCTTCTATCCGCCCCATCTCATCAAAGGGCCAAACCTTAAACACAGCCTTGCCCAGGATATCATCCCTCTTCAAAGGCCCCACATAGCGGCTGTCGGTGCTGTTTATGCGGTTGTCCCCCATAACGAAATACTCATCCTCTCCCAGAGTTACGGGCTGCATATCCTCGATTTTCCTGCGGTTTTCGCTGATATACGGCTCCTCCAGTCTATCGCCGTTTATATACACATACCCTTTTGAAATGCTTACCGTCTCTCCGGGCAGCCCGATAACCCGCTTGACATAATTGTCATTGGCCTTATGCGTTCCGACATTGCGCGGATAATGGCATATCACTATATCTCCCCGCTGCGGACTGTCGAATATATACCCGGCCCGCCATACAAACAGCCTGTTTTCATCGTGCAGAGTATCCCTCATGCTGGAACCGTCCACCTGTACGATTATAAAAACAAAGGAGCGTATAAGCAGCGCGATTATTACGGCCAGAGACAGAGTAAACACCCAGCTTGCCACCTCGCGCACGGGGTCTTTTTTCCCTTTCTTATCTTTCTTGTCTTTATTATCCTTATTGTCTTTTTTGTCCTTTTCACCGTCTCTTACCGGCTTTTCCGACGCGATTTCCGGCACCTGTCCGTCAATGTCGTCCTCTTCCCACGGCGCCGGGCCGGATGCCTGTCCGTCAATGGTGTCCTCTTCCCAGGTCTCCGGGCCGGATGCCTGCCCGGAAGTGTCCTCTTTCCGGGTCTCCGGGCCGGATGCCTGCCCGGAAGTGTCCTCTTCCCGGGTCTCCGGGCCGGATGCCTGCCCGGAAGTATCCTCAGGCTCTTCCCGTGATTCACGGGATTCCTGTGATTCCTCAAACTCGCATGATTCTTCCGCGGCGCCGCCGCGGTTATCGTTGGTTAAATCGGTCATAATTCACTCTTTCCCATGCCGCAGGGCATGCTTGCTTATTTCAGTCTATCGGTGCAAACTCATCAAAGGGATATACCGTCTGCAGTGCCTTTCCCACTATATCCTCCCGCTTTACCGGCCCCACCAGCCGGCTGTCGGTGCTGTTTACACGGTTGTCGCCCAGCACAAAATACTCATCCTCGCCCAGTGTAACAGGCTCCATGCTTCCGCTCCCCTGTCTGTCAGCGCTCAGATACGGCTCTTCCAGCAGCCGCCCGTCTATAAAAACACAGCCCTCGGAGATGCTTACCGTTTCACCGGGCAAACCCACTATGCGCTTTACATAATTCCGCCCGGTGTCGGAATAGTATTTGTTCTCCGGAAAATGGCATATTATCACATCTCCGCGCTCAGGAGCGGAAAACAAATATCCGGCGCGCCATACAAAGAGCAGATTGTCGGTATGCAGAGTGTCCAGCATACTCGGGCCGTCCACCTTGACAAACACAAACACAAAGGAGCGTATAAGCAGCGCCAGCACTAACGCAACAGCCACGGCAGCAGCCCATCCCGCTGCTTCGCGTCCGATGCTTTTTATTTTCAGCTTTTTGCGCTCCTCCCTGGCCGCCTCCTCATTTTTGCGGTCTATTGGGGGAATAAGTATTTCGGTGCTTGCGGATATTTCGGGCGGAATGGTCTTATCCGGCTTGTCAAACTCCAGCCGGTACCGCGTGTACTGCTTGTTGCCCACGGTGACCGTATACGGAGTTTCCAGCAGAATTTTCGGCTTTGTAAACATGGCCACTCTCTGCTTGCGCAGCAGCTCGTCGCGGTTTATTTCTATTTCCGGCTCTTCGTCCCCTGCCTGCCCGCCATCCTCGGTCTCTTCGTCTCCCGGCGTGTCTTTCTCGGGCCCTGCGGAATCCCCGGCTTCCGGATTCTGCTCCGGCGGCGCACCGTCAAACCCTTCGCCGCCCTGCTCACACTCCGGTACCGCGTCCGCAGCCGCAGCCATGGCGGTCTCGGACTCACAGGGATCCGGCTGTTCCTGCGCATCCGCGGCTTCGGTATGATTTGTATGCGCCGCATCGTCCGCCGCAGCACCGTTATCCGTTACCGATGCGCTGTTTGTCTTGCTGTCCGCCTTGCTTTTCTGACGTTTAATTATCTGATCAATATCGTCAAGAAGGTCTCCGCCACCGCCTATTTCTGCCGAATCAAAGGTAAGCTGAGCCTCGTCTTCCCTTTTCCTTCTCATCCCGCAACCCTCTTTTGCTGTTAATAAAATACCGTCGTGCCGCGGCCTGTTACTCCCCGTTCCCGGGATTATCTCTTTAAAATGGGCGCGACCCTAAATGACCTGATGCTATTCTCCGTTCCCGGGGATTATCTTTTTGATGCTTTTTTCGCACTGACAGCGGTCCAGCATAACAACGTGCGAACAAGTCAGGCATTTAAGCTTGACGTCCGCCCCCGTCCTGGTAACAAGCCATGTATTGCCTCCGCACGGATGCGGTTTTTTTGTCATAACCGTGTCTCCAACATTGATAACCATTTATACCTGCCCCATGCCGCCGCACGCAGGCAATCGTATCGCCGGAGCCGCGCAAGGCCGCAAATAATATATTTATTTTATTTTATCATTAACGGCATAATAATACAAGAAAAAAATGCTTCGCAAAGCCATGCTGCGGAGCATTTTCCTTTCCAAACATCTGAGGATCAGAACAGCGAAGCCACCAGCCTGTTGACCGCCGCACCTTCGGCCTTGCCCTTAACCCGGGGCATGAGGGTCTTCATTATGCGTCCCTTATCCTGAGGAGCCGGTTTTTCTATGCCCAGCTCCGCCAGCACCTGCGCAATAACGGTCCTGATCTCGTCATCCGACATGAACTTGGGTGCAAACTCCTCCAGTACCGCAAGACGGTCCCTGTTAAGGGCAATGATATCCTCCCGCCCCGCAGCGCTGTCAATGGCCTCCCGGGTCTGCTTGATCTCCCGCATTATTACCGCGTCCTCTTCCTCCGGAGTGAGCGGCGCGCATTTGTCCTTTGCCTTGCCCTTGAGCGCCGACATGAGCAGCGAAAGAGTATCCTTTCTCTGCACATCCTTATTCTTCAGTGCGGCAGCCCAGGCCGCCTGTACCTCCTGTGTTTTGGTCATAAACCTTCCTCCTTTGATTTGCGGGGCGTGTTGTATGAATACTTTGTAAATACTTCCCCGCAAAAATTGCATAAAAATTATTTTTGAGCTATACTGTTACAGTATTCATATTATACATCATTACGGAGGAAAACACAATGACAAGAATTTTTACCGACATGTGCTCCGACCTTCCGGAGCAGCTTGCAAAACGCTATGATATCAGCGTTATACCCATGACCTACACGCTGGGCGGAAGGGACAGGGTGCTGTCCTATCAGAACAATGACCCGGCGGGCTTTTATGCAGAGATGCGCGCAGGCGCCATGCCCAAGACCAGCCAGATAAACTCCGAGACCTTTATCCATGAGTTTCTGCCAGTCCTCAAGGCAGGAGACGACATATTGTACCTGGCATTTTCCTCGGCACTGAGCGGAACATATAATTCCGCACGCATTGCCGCAGAGCAGCTTGCCGTGGACTTCCCGGAGCGCACGGTATGCATTATCGACACCAAATGCGCCTCCATGGGGCAGGCTCTTCTGGTGTACCTGGCCGCCAAAAAGCTGGAGCAGTGCGGCGACCTTGCGCAGACCCGCAGCTATGTTTATGACACAATACCCAGCCTGAATCACTGGTTCACGGTGGACGACCTGCATCACCTGCACCGCGGCGGAAGGGTAAGCAAAAGCACGGCCATATTGGGCACCCTGCTGTCCATAAAGCCCGTGCTGCATGTGGATGACGAGGGTCGGCTTATCGCCGTTTCCAAGGTAAAGGGCCGCAAAAAAGCCCTTACCGCCATTGCGGACAGGCTGGAGGAGCAGGGCATGGATATTGATTCGCAGGAGATATTCATCTCTCACGGCGACGCTCCCGAAGACGCCGCATTTCTGCGCGACCTGATACTGCAGAAGCACCCCGGCTGCCGCATCACCGTTGACTACATCGGCCCGGTGATAGGCGCACACAGCGGTCCCGGTACGGTAGCTCTGTTTTTCCTGGGCAGCAAACGGTAGCCGTTACGCCGCGCAGGCTTCCTTACGGATGCCGGAACAATAAAAAGAGCCGCGCTGCGGGCACCTACCGTAAAGCAGTTTTTTATCAATATCAAAAGGGACGAGGTTTTCTCGTCCCTTTTGCACACTTCCTTGCCTGCAAGGTATAGTGTGTTATACTATGTTTTATTTTTGGGTGGTAAAGGAGTGATGTTTT
>JAQXIQ010000103.1 GCA_029007865.1 Bacillota bacterium | reverse complement strand
CAATATCCTGCATATTCGGCGGACGGCAGTACGAAACCCGCATGGGCTTCAACCGCGCAACAATGGCAATGCGTTCACCCGGTTCCACAATCAAGCCGCTTATAGTATATGCGCCGGCCTTGGAAAGCCGCATTATCACGGCAGCCACCGTTCTTAAGGATGAGAAAAAAGTTTTCAACGGTTATTCACCAAACAATTTCAAGGACAGATATTACGGAAACGTAACCGTGCGGGACGCGCTTGTGAAATCGCTGAATGTTCCGGCAGTGGAAATTTTCGAACGTATGGGCGTTGAGAGAGGAAAACGCTTTGCGCAGGAAGCAGGAATAGTTTTTGACAGGTTTGATAATAACCTGTCGCTGGCACTGGGCGGCTTTACAAAAGGCGTCAGCCCCCTGATGCTGGCGAGCGCCTACCAGTGCTTAGGCAACGGCGGTGTAAAAAATGAGGCTTACTATATAAACAGAATAACCGATTCGGAGGGCAGAACGGTATATTCGCGGCCGCAGAGCGACGGAAAACGCGTGTTTTCCGCCGAAACCGCATATATCATCGGAGATATTCTTAAAGACGCAGCCAATAAGTACGGCAGTCCCTTTGCCAAGCTTAAAAAACAGAATATATCGGCCAAAACAGGCACCGCGTCATACAGGGATAAGGGTAATTCCGATATTTGGGTGGCGTCCTATAACCGTGAATACACGGTGGTGGTCTGGCAGGGCTATGATAACACCGACCCGGAACACTGTCTTGCAAGCAGCGCAACAGGAAGCAAGTATCCCTCCGTTATAGCAGCCAGCATTTTTGACAGCATTTATGCCGACGGCCGCGCCGTATCTGCTGCGCAGCGTCCCGCAGGGATAAAAGAGATAACGCTGGATAAAGACGCTCTTTATGACGGAAGCTCAGAGCTGGCGACCGAGCTGACTCCCGACAAGTCGCGCATATCCGAGCTGTTTATATCCGGCACGGAGCCTACCGAGTATTCTTCATATTATTCCGTCCCCAAGGCCTGCGAGATAAATGCAGCCGTTTCCGGCGGGACGGTTACGGTAAGCATAGTCCCGCGCAACAGCTACACATTATACAGGATATACCGAATAACGGACAACGAGCATCTGCAGATCGCCGCGCTCAGCGGCCGCGCCGGAGAGACGCTTTCCATAGAAGACGACAGCGCACACGGCGCCGTATCATATTATGCCATACCCGAGCACAAAGAGCTGAAAAACAATGACGGCTCACCGCTGTTAGGCAAGGCAAGCCGTCTTATAAGTGTTACGGTTGAAAGTACGGATTATTATCCGGATACAGCATAAAATCAAGACGAAGCCGCATCAATCGCAGGTTATCTCTACGGTCTCCGCAGTATCCACCGCAATCCTGAGCATATCGGAAGCGTCAAAGCACTCCTCGGCCTGAGCGATAAGCTCCAGTGTCGGATGCGTAACGGGATGCCGCGGAGTAAACACGGTGCAGCAATCCTCATACGGCAGTATGGATGTCTCATAGGTGCCAATGCGGGATGCAATATCCATGATTTCCAGCTTGTCCATGCCGATAAGGGGGCGGAAAACCGGCATGTTGACAACGCTGTCGGTACAGCACAGACTCTCCATGGTCTGGCTTGCCACCTGTCCTATGCTCTCGCCGGTAATCAGCGCTTCTGCGCCGTTTGCGCGGGCTATCTCTTCCGCTATGCGCATCATATATCTGCGCATTACCACCGTAATGGTTTTATCCGGACAGTTTGTATATATTGCCTCCTGCAGCTGGGTAAAGGACACTATATGCAGGCGTATCGGACCGCAGTAATCGGCAAGCAAACGCGCAAGCTCTATAACCTTTTCCTTTGCGCGTTCCGATGTGTGGGGAAAGCTGTGAAAATGTACCGCCTCCAGCACTACCCCGCGTTTTGCAATCATATATCCGGCAACAGGGCTGTCTATGCCTCCGGAGAGCAAAAGCATTGCCTTGCCATTGGTACCCACCGGCATGCCGCCCACGGCAGGCATCTCCGAGGTGTAAATATAAACCTCTTCCCTGACCTCTACCTCGATTATATGCTCCGGAGTATGCACGTCCACACGCATGTCGGGCATGGCCTCCAGTACCGCTCCGCCAAGCTGCGCGCATATTTCCGGGGACTCCAACGGAAAACGCTTGTCGCTGCGTCTTGCCTTGATCTTAAAGCTGCCTGAAGTAATACCCTCTGCTCTCAAAGTATCAATAACGGTGCCGGCAATGCTTTCCATGTTCTTTTGTGCAACAACGGCCTTGGAAAGAGCGTGTATGCCGAATATTTTGCTGAGCTTTTTCATTGCCTCGTCTGTCCGTGCCTCATCGATGCCGCAGACATATATTCTGCTCTGAGCGCTTTTTACAACCCCTCCGTAGGGCTTTACCGCAGTGCGTATATGGTTTATAAGCTTTTTCTCAAAATACGGCCTGTTCAGACCTTTTAGATGCACTTCTCCGACTTTTACCAGTATTATGCTATTCATTTTCTCCTGAACCTCATCAATCGCTGTGTTGTCTGATTTATTATCTCGCAGGCCTGCTCCGCCTCCTGCACTGTATTGAGTGCGCCTATGCCTATGCGCACCGTCCCTTCCGCAATTGCGCGAGGCAGTCCCATGCTCTCCAGCGTCCTGGACAGCCTGCTGCTGCGCGAGGAGCACGCACTGCCCTTGCCCACGATAACGCCCATGCTCTCCAGCGCATTCTGCAGCGTGGAGGCCTGAAGCCCCTCAAAGCCTACGCTTAGTATATGCGGAGCGGTGGGGGCTGCCGAGGAGTTTATCACGCAGCTTTTCAGATTCTGCCTGAAAACCTCTTTTATACGGGATATATTACTTACATAATCATTTTGTTCAAACATCCTGCAGGCCGCCGCATAGCCCGCGACAGCCGGAAGATTGACCGTGCCCGATCTGAAGCCGTTTTGTTGTCCTCCGCCGTAAAAAAGCTGTTTTATGCGGCAATTACGGGAAATATACAGGGCTCCTATTCCCTTGGGCGCATGTATTTTATGACCGCTCACGGAATACGCGTCAATTCCAAGCTTTTTGACATCGCACTCTATGCGCATATGCGCCTGAACTCCGTCGCTGTGAAATATGCAGCCCGGAGCTTTCCGGTGCGCAAGCTCTGCAAGCTCCCCTATAGGGTTTATCACTCCGGTTTCGTTATTGACATGCATTATGCTTACAAGAGCGCAGTCCGGGCTCAACTGCTCATCAAGGTCCTTCAGTCTTACCCGTCCCTCCGGATCAACCGGCAGAACGGCTACTTCTGCGCCGTATTCTTTAGCGTGCATGGCGGCCTCATATACCGCAGGATGCTCCGTTGCCGATATTATTATCTTTTTTCTCTGCCTGTCCGCCGCACCGAAAATAACCGTATTATCGCTTTCGGTGCCTCCCGACGTAAAATATATCTCGTCGGCCTGCGCGCCTATGCTGCCCGCTATCTCACGGCGAAACGCATTAAAGGATTTTTCATTATCCAGTGCCGCGGCATACGGAGCCGAGCTGTTACAGTAGTCTTTCAGCATAAAGCGCGCGGCCTGTTCTGCAGCCTGATCAAAAACGCGGGTTGTGGCGCAGTTATCCAGGTATATCATAAGGTAACCAGCTGCCTTCTTTCATTGCGTATAAGCTTGAGCAATTCCTGCTTGGGCTCCCATAAAACAAACAGCTTTTTCCCGTTCTGCGAAGCCAGAATATAATACCATCTGCTGTCGCTGTTGAGAGTGCAGTCCAAAAGCTTTCTGGACCCGTCCGCGGTGTATTTTTCGACATCGCCCTTGTTGTAAGGAGCTATTGCCTCAACGGCGTCCAGCATAAGAGCTGCAAGCTCCTTTCTTTTAGCTCTGTTGCTTATCCTTGCAATACGGATTGCTCCGTCGGAAAACTCGTAATCGTATTCAATTATTGCCCCGTCCATAAGCCTGTAAAACAAAAAAGCAATTCCGCCCCAGAGTACCGCATCTATCGCGCCTATGTAATACAGACCCATAAAAACAAGTAAAAGCCCGACTGCGGCGCCTATAATGCTGATAATCATAAGTACGCGGTACAGCGAGTATTTTTTATTATCCTGGGTATAATCAGGCTTTCTTACACACTGCTCAAAAGAATTATCCATGACGCAGAAAGTTCCTTTCCTACAAAAATGATCAGTTAAAAGTAAGTGCTGCTCAGTGCCGCAGCCCCAGCCGCAGTCCGCCTCCGCTCCGCACACGCTGCTATGCCTTGGCAGAAATGCCTATATCCATCCAGCGGGAAGCTTTCTCTCCACACACACTGCTATGCCGCTGCAGCCCGACAAGCTGTTTTAGCCTTTAATAATATATCACAATCACTTCTTTTTTTCAACCTGTTATTAAACCGTACCGAATAACGCATTAATATTTTTACTATTGGAATAATCCGAATAGTATGTTATAATCTAAAAAGAGTTAAACGGAGGTATTATTATGATCTGTCCGAATTGTCTTTCAAATAACAGAAAGGGTGTTTCCGTATGCCGGAATTGCGGTTGTCCCTTGGATGAAACCGACGATTCCCTTCGCAACGCCGCAGCAAGCGAAGCGCATACGCGTTCGGGTGCTTCTGCGCCCCGTTACACCGTCAAAGAAGTGATTGCCAGTGATATCGACTGTGACAAAAACACCGTTGAGAGCGAGCTTAGCCAGGACACTATCAATATTTCTCCCATACGCAATTCTTCTGCACCTGTGAGAAAATCCAAGTCCGTGCATTCCGGAAATGCGGCTTATTCCACGCGCTCCAAAAAGAAACGCCGCGCCGCCATGATTTTCACGCTGATTCTGTGGGTGGTGGTACTGGGCGCAATCATTACAGGCGTCGTTCTGGGTGTTAAATATGTCTCCGACCTGTTTAACAACACCATTCCAAACGTAAGCGAATCCCCCTCCAAACAGCCGACTTCGACGCCCGACATTGCCGTAATGACCGACGAATCCGGCAAGGAATACATCAACTGCGTCTTCTACGGACAGGACGGCGACAGCGTGCTTATCTCGCAGATCAATAAGCGTTATACTTTTGAGAACGGGAAGGCAGAGTTCAACCTTTATCTCTCCGACCTGTTATCCTCCACTGCGGAAATCACCTCCGACACGGTACCCGTAACCCTCAAAGCCATATACCGCTACAGCGACGGCACCGAAACCGAAGTCAGCGTACCTACCGCCGAATTCACTGTTCCGTCAACCGAAATACAGCTGCTCAATACCGACAGCAAGGCAATCGAGATATATAAAGACAGCTTTACCGTAGTGTTTGCCATACCGAAGGGGAGTAATCTTTATATAAACGATGCCATATCCAATGATAAGATTGAGTCTACCGGCCGGGTTAAATACACGGTAAATGTCGGCATAGGCGAAAGCGTACAGATAAACATACGCGCTCAGGCACCGTATCATAAATCCGCCGAAGCCATGTTTACCATCTACAGACAGGAGCTGCACACCAAATTCACTCTGGCAAACTCCAATCCTAAAACAACGGAAACCAATGTGATAAATATAACCGGCACCACCTCAAAGGGCACCGTGATCACCTGCGGAGGGGACTACAAGGCCACCGATTACACCTTCAACGAATCAACCGGGGTCTTCACCATGAAGATTACCCTTCCCGTGTACGGCACACATGACATAGTGTTAACCGCAACCGATACCGAGGGCAAGACCGCGCGTCTGACCCATACCGTTAACTATATGCCCAATGAAGACACCTATACTCGCAGAGCCTGGGCTTATGAATCCGGAGTTGCTTCAAATCCCGGTCAGTTTATGAACAAGTCCTTCCTTTTCAAAAATGTCAAAATACAGGAATTCATCCTGTCTGAGGACACCCTGTTCCTGATAAACATGGGTACTGAGAGCGAACCGGAGTATATATATGTCCGATACGGCGGAAATATGAACCTCAATACCAGCACCACCTACAGAATATTCGGCGACGTTACCGGGGTATATAACGGCAAGACCCTTGTGGACGCACGGTTTATATACAACTGGTAGAGGCGCTATCCGCACTGTTTCGCAGAACCCCGGCATTATTAAAACCGACAGCCGCTTTAAGCATATTGCCGCAGCAGCTGTCGGTTTTGTTTAACCGGTAGAACCGGTTCTGCTTGGTTTGCGCTTGCGCGATCCGCCTGCAAAAACAGCCGGAGCCTGCCGATACCGGCGCCGGTGTTACTTAAGCACCGAAATAGCGTCGGTAATGGTCTTTTCCTTTGCCTCCATGCCGTATTTGTTTACTTCGTTTTTGTTTTTCTCGCCGTGAGTGAGGCATCCGGCACCGCCGATGCAGCCTCCTACGCACGCCATGCCCTCAATAAAGTTCTCGGCAAGCACGCCCTTTGACGCCTTCAGAAGCGCCATTCTGCACTGCTCAATACCGTCGCATGAGCAGGCCTTGAGCTCAAAGTCCTCCCTGCCCTGCTCTTTAAGCCCCTCTGCTACCGCATCGGCAAGGCCTCCGCAGCGTGCAAAGATCCTGCCGAAATACGACGCATTGTCCAGCACGTCCTCATCAAGAACCGTCAGGTCTATATCGCGGCTGTCAAACAGCGCAGCAAGCTCTTCAAAGGTAATTGCGCAGTCGATATATTTCCTGACCGTTTCCTTTTGTATTTCGGCTTTTTTGGCGGTACAGGGCCCGATAAATATTACCTTGCAGTCGGGTTCCTTTTCCTTTATGTACTTTGCAATGGACGCCATCGGCGACAGGTTGTGAGATATGTTATCCTTAAGCTGCGGGAACTGCTTTTGTATGTATTCCACAAACGCAGGGCAGCACGAACTTGTAAGGAAGCCTTTCTCTGCCAACTCCGCAGCCTCTGCGTATGCCACCATATCGGCGCCCAGCGCGGCCTCTATGCATGTATAAAAGCCCAGCTTTTTAATACCGCTTATAACCTGCCCCAGTTTTGCATAGGTAAACTGGCTGGATATTGACGGAGCAATAACCGCATATACTTTATACTGCTTATTGCCGTCGCTTTTGCGGAGAATATCAATGGCGTTAAGGATATAAGACTTATCCATTATGGCCCCAAACGGGCACTGATAAACGCAGGCTCCGCAGGCAATGCACTTGTCGTTGTTGATCTGCGCCGCTTTGCTCTGGCTCATGCTTATCGCTTTAACCTTACACGCGTTTTCGCACGGGCGCTTGAAATTGGCAATGGCGCTGTAGGGGCATACTGCGGCACAGGCTCCGCACTCAACGCATTTGGTTTTATCTATGTGAGCCTTCTGATGATGGTCAAAGGTAATAGCGCCCCGCTTGCACACATCCTCGCATCTGTGAGCAATACAGCCGCGGCAGGCGTCCGTGACATCATAACCGCGCACGGGGCATTCGTCGCACGCTATGTCTATAACTTCAATAACATTAGGATTAAGCTTGTCCCCGCCCATGGCCAGCTTTATTCTCTCGGACAGTATGGCTCTTTCTTTATAAACACAGCATCTCATGGTAGGCTCCGGCCCCGGCGCAAGCAGCTTGGGTATTTCCGTTATGCTCTCCAACAGCGTATCGTCATATGCCCGTCTTGCAACCTCGCGCAGCACTTTATACTTAAGATGCTGAACCTTTGTGTCAAACTTTCTCAATGTTCTCTCCTCCTAAAAATAGCTCACTCTGATCCTTTTACCCATTTTTTTAAGAGAATCAGCCAGCTCCTCAACCAGTCTCATTTTTATATTAAAGCTTATAGGCAGCTCCGGGTTCTGGTGCGCCGGGTTGATTGCCCTGCCTACAAAGAAATTTATGTCCGTAGCCTCTTCAAAAAGCAGCCTTGCTATTCTGGATGCGCCGTCCTGCTTGCAGCTCCAGTGCGAGTATGAAGCGTTATCGGCCAGGTAATCCTTGGCATACTGCAGTACCCTGTTTATGGTTATTACGCCCTCAGTTACAAGGTCTACGCCCTCGATCGACGCAGTGGGCGGAATATCCGGGTCGCTGTAATTCAGCTCCGGGCACAGCGGTTTGTTAAGATAAGCCGCCACGATGGACGAGGTTGTGCCGCCGCAGACTATATGTTTGCCTTCCTTGGCAAAAAACAGCTTCATCATGCGGGGTTGGTCATCCTTATTCACGGGCGGACCTATCATGAGATTCATGGGCTCGCGCTTGCGTATCCTTATGGCGCACACCGTTGTGTCGTCACCGGGTTCATTGCCGTAAAGCCG
>JAQXIQ010000102.1 GCA_029007865.1 Bacillota bacterium | reverse complement strand
TACCGATACGCCCGTTCGGGGCAAGGTGATAAATCATGTGCTGGAGCCATGCAAAGTTGGCATTGCCGGACGGCGGCATTCCGTACTGCCACCGCACATCATCCGCCAGCTTGTCCGCGCCCCAATCCGATAGGTTGAACGGCGGGTTTGCCATAATGAAATCCGCACGCAGGGTCGGGTGGCAGTCGTTGAAGAAGGTATCGGCGTTGAATTTGCCGAGGTCGGCATCAATCCCACGAATGGCAAGGTTCATCTGCGCCATTTTCCATGTGGTGGGATTGGAATCCTGCCCATATACCGAAATGTCATTGATATTACCGCTGTGGCTCTCGACAAATTTTGCCGACTGCACAAACATACCACCGCTCCCGCAGCAGGGGTCATAAACCCGTCCGTGATAGGGCTGCAAAACTTCTACCAGTGTACGCACCACGCAGGACGGCGTATAAAATTCACCAGCCAACTTGCCTTCCTGCTCGGCAAACTTGGAAAGGCAGTATTCGTAGGTTCTGCCGAGAATGTCCTTTTCGTTTCCATGCTCAATCATGCGGATGTTGGTAAAGAGGTCAACAACATCACCGAGTCTGCGCTTATCCAGTTCGGGACGAGCGAAGTTCTTGGGGAGGATATCCTTCAGTCGCTTGTTTTCCTTTTCTATTGCTCTCATGGCCTCGTCGATCACGGTGCCGATTTCGGGAGTATGTGCCTTGGAAGCGATGACGCTCCAACGCGCATTTTCGGGAACAAAGAAAATGCCTTCGGAGGTGTACTCATCCACATCCTCCTCAAAACCATCTCCTTCTTCGACCAGCTGCTGGTATTTTTCATCGAATCTATCGGAAATGTATTTTAAAAATATCAAGCCAAGAACGACGCTCTTGTATTCGGATGCATCGAGGTTACCGCGCAGTACACACGCTGCGTCCCATATCTGTTTTTCAAAGCCAATGCTGGCGGTGTTCATATCTGCCATGTCATTATCTCCTTATTGTTTGTCATCCGGAATAAATTCCATAATATCTTCCAGCTTGCAATCGAGTGCAAAGCAGATATTTCGCAACGCTTCGGTGCTAACGTCCTTGTCCTTGCCCATCTGCGTCATGGTGTAGTGAGATACTCCGGCAAGCTTTTCAAGGTCGCTTCTCGTCATTCTCTTATCAAGTAATAGGTGCCATAATTTCATGTAACTTACAGCCATTGTTCGTTTCTCCTGCCATATATGGATTTGAACTATAATTCTACATATTACATTATATCACGCGCCACGTGCGATTTCAACTATTTTGTATGAATTTCATACTTTGTGTAGAATAATCTGTTATTAAATGCGTATTTAATGGTTCAAATCCCTCTGTCCGCGCCTTTTCTTGGCTTTTTGCAGAAGCATAAAACGAACAAAAGGTAAACGCTTTTTGCGCTCCTTCGGGCAAAAAAATAAGAGCCGGAGCAACATTTTTAGCTGCTCCGGCTCTGAATTTTATGTGTTTTTCCTTGATTTAGCGTGATTTTGGCGCAAAAACGCCCAAAAACATAAAAAAACGAACTTTTATCCGGTAGACAAAAGTTCGTTCTTATTTGCCTAAGAATGACTAAAAGGTGCGTGAAGTGGGGTAAGAACGACTAAAAGTACACCAATTGTGATGCTCGTCAAATTGGGATTTACTCACTCTCTTTAATGTGCCATATTTATGCTTCAAAATTGTATTTTTTTGTATCATCATCCAATAATGATGCAAGTTTAATTTTATATTCATTGAGTTGTACTTCATCATCGACAAATGTTTTTTTGATCAATTCGTAAACCATTTGTGACGTGGGAATTCCTCTTACGTACAAAAAAGTAGGATCAGTAATTTTATAATGAGAAATAACATCAATAAGATAATCAATGATTTCAATCGCTTCACGACTTCTGCCTACGTCGCAAAGAATATAAGCATAAGAATATCTAACGAAGCATCCACTTAACTCCATCGGCTCTTTTTTCGGATTTGGAGAATAGCACTTCAACTTCTCATATAACTCATTTTCGATTTCAGTTTTGCCGCAATATACAGCACATTGAAACAAATTAAATGTATTGCTTGCATTGCGTTTCTTATAATATAATCTTTCAAAAATCGGGTATGCTTCTATGTGCTTTCCTGCTTTTGTTAAACTCAATGCTTGCTGTAATTCTGTATCAAGACTTTCTTTATTAGACTTGTTTTTTAACCAATTCAACAATCCCATTGTTCTTACCCTCCGCCAAATTCTTATTTATCGTTGAGTTTTTTATATCACACTTTTGTAAATAAATCAAGGCGTAGCCTTGTATATCATCCGCAACTTGTTGCGGTATATCATCAACACGAAGTGTTGTATATCATCAAGCCGCAGGGAATACACGCTGGCGCGTGATGAGATACAGCCCCAAAGGGGCTGATGATATACGCCGCACTTAGTGCGTCAATGATATACCAAGCCTGCGGCTTGGATAAACAAAAAGAGAACTTTTGGTAGACAAAAGTTCTCTTTTTGTTGGCGGAGAAGGAGGGATTCGAACCCTCGAGACGCTATCAACGCCTACACGATTTCCAGTCGTGCGCCCTCGACCAAACTAGGCGACTTCTCCGTATTTGCAATATTAAACTCAAACTGCCTGTTATTATACAATATCTTTATCCAAAAGGCAACTGTTTTTACTCATCAAAAACAATATTTTGACTCCGGGATAAATTTGCATAAACTCCGTGCCCTGTTTTACCGCCTTTTCCGGCTTTCCTGAATTTTTTCAAATGTACAGCCGGCGGCAGTTGACAAAACTAACGATATTAGTTTATACTAAACTAACGATATTAGTTTTCGGAGTGATGATTATATGCCAAGAAAAGGACTGACAAAGGAAGCGGTTATCGACGCATCGATACAGCTTATACAGCAGCAGGGCAACGGCGCTTTCTCCCTGAACGAGCTGGCTCGCGTGCTGGACATCAGGCCCGCCTCACTGTACAACCATATTGAAAGCGTGCAGGAGCTTACCGCTGCGCTGGGCTGCCGCATTGCGGATATGATAAAACAAGCCGAGCTGGAAGCCATCGCAGGCAAAAAAGGGCAGGACGCGCTGTTTGCTCTTTGTGACGCTTACCGCTCCTTTGCGCGCAGGCACATCGGCCTGTACAAGGTTCTGATGGGAATGCAAAAGGATAAAAGCGCCTGCACCCCGGAGGCATTCCGGGAAATGACCATGCCCATAATGCAGGTGCTGTCCGATTATGATATAACCCCGCATGACAGAATGCACTGGCAGCGTATACTGCGCGCCATGATGCACGGTTTTATTACCCATGAATATGCCGGAGGCTTTCTCAGTTTTTCCGTTGACAGCGACGAAACCTACCGCATGGCCGTAAGCGCCATGGCCTCGGGTCTCCGCGCGGCAGAGGAGGCGTGCAAAAAATGAAAAAATACCTTCCGCATATCAAAAAACACTGGTATTGCTTTTTGCTGGGGCCTCTGTTCATGACCCTGGAGGCGGCAGGCGAATTTATACTGCCTTATATCAACGCAAACATAATAGACAAAGGCGCGGCAAACGGTGATGTACCGTATATCCTGCAAAACGGGCTTTATATGCTGCTTCTTGCGGCAGCAATGCTGGCAGCAGGCGTTCTGGGGGCATATTTTGCCGTAAAAGGTTCCTGCCGTATGGCGGCCGGGGTCAGACAGGACACATTTGATAAAATACAGAGCTTTTCCTTCGGGGATATCGACCGTTTCTCCACCGGCTCTCTTATAACCCGCGTTACAAACGATATTACACAGATACAGAATTTTACTCAGTCCCTGCTGCGAGGCTGTTTCCGCAGTCCGGTCATGCTGATAGGCGCGCTGATTATGTCCTTTGCGCTGAGCCCCGATATTGCATGGGTTATCCTGATAGTGGTCCCTTTCCTTGCCCTTGCCATTTTTCTGATTATCAAAACCGCGTCGCCCCGCTACACACAGATGCAGAGGCAGTTGGACGCCCTGAACACAGGCATAGGCGAAGCCGTAACCAACGAAAAGGTAATTAAATCCTTTGTGCGCGAGGAGCACGAGAAGGCTAAGTTCGGAGGCATCAATACTGCGTTAATGGATAAATCCGTTGCTGCGCTGAAAATGATGATACTTATGCAGCCGATTTCCGCTCTTGCCGTAAATGTCACAACCCTTATTGTGGTTTGGATTGCCGGAAAGCAAATTATGATCGGCAATATGGAAATCGGAACTCTTACGGCCTTTATCACATATCTTTCCCAGGTGCTCACGGCTCTGAATTTTCTTGCCAACATATTTCTGCAGGGAACCCGTGCCGCAGCCTCCGACCGCCGCATCACCCAGGTTATAAATACCCGGTCCGAAATAACCGACACAAACGCATCTGCAAAAGACCACAAAATCAGCTCCGGAAGCATAGAATTCCGCAATGTTACCTTCCGCTATTTTAAGGATAACCAGACTCCGGTGCTGGACAAGATAAACATTAAAATCAATTCCGGCGACCTGGTGGGCATTATAGGCTCAACCGGCTCCGGAAAAACCACCCTCGTATCCATGATCCCGCGCTTATATGACCCGGACGAGGGATACGTAACGGTGGACGGCGTCGATGTCCGTGATCTGTCTCTGCGCTTGTTAAGGGACAGCGTCTCGGTGGTACTGCAAAAGAACACGCTTTTTTCCGGCACCATAGCGGAAAATCTGCGCTGGGGCAACGAGAACTCCTCCGACGAGGAGCTCACGCAGGCCTGTCGGATCGCTCAGGCAGACGGTTTTATACGCTCCTTCCCCGAAGCTTACCGGACCGAAATCGGGCAGGGCGGCGGCAGGCTGTCGGGAGGACAGAAACAGAGGCTCTGTATTGCGCGCGCATTGCTTAAAAAGCCAAAAATACTTATTCTGGACGATTCCACCAGCGCCGTGGATACCGCAACCGACGCGAGCATCCGGCGTGCTCTGCGGGAAACCCTTACGGGCGTTACCAAGCTGATTATTTCCCAACGCATTTCGTCGGTAGCCGATGCCGATATGATAATTGTTATGGATAAAGGGGCCGTCGTGGCTTGCGGTACGCACGCCCAACTCATGAGCTGCAGCGCGACCTACCGGGAAATATACTATTCTCAAAAAGACAGGGAGGAGCCATACCGCCATGAATGAAGTACGCGCAGCACGCATCGAAGCAAAATACAGCGGAGCAAAAACGAGCGAAGTAAAAAAGCAGATGGAATTCGGGCCGCGCAGGGGCAATGACCGCGCCCTGAGCTCTTCAGGCAAACCCAAAAACCTCAGGGCGGCCGTCTCCCGCCTGATGAAATATGTCTGGCACGAGCGCCTGCTGATTTCCTCGGCGGTAATCTGCTCTCTGGTATATACCGTATCCTCTCTGGCCGCCTCTTACCTGCTCCGTCCGATAATAAACAAATTCATATATTTTGATCCCTCGGAACCCGACCCGGCGGCAAGGTTTAAGGGGCTTGCCCTATGGCTCATCCTGCTGGCAGCGGTATACGGGATATCCGTGCTTACCCAGTGGCTGCAGCAGCGGCTCATGCTCAAGGCCTCTCAGCGCACTCTTGTAAGGATGCGCTCAGAGCTTTTCTCCAAGCTGCAAAGCCTTCCGGTCAGATACTTCGATACACATCAGGCAGGCGACATTATGTCGCGCTTTACAAACGACGTTGACACGGTAGGCGAAATGCTCAACACTACCCTTATCCAGATAATCTCCGGTGCCGTTACCGTTATAGGCACCGTCGCGCTCATGCTTTATACCAGTCCTCTGCTGGGCGCTATAACCATTATTGCCACCCCGGTTTTAACTCTCCTGAGCAAAAACATTATGAAAAAGAGTCAGAAGGCATATTCGGCGCAGCAGAAAAACCTGGGCATGCTCAACGGCTTTACCGAGGAAACCGTCTCCGGGCAGAAAGTCGTCAAGGTGTTCAACCATGAGGACTGTGCAAAGGACGAGTTTGCCTATCTTAACGGCAAGCTCTGCGGCGCGCAGGAGGAGGCGCAATTCCGCTCCGGGATAATGGGGCCGATAACGCACCAGCTGTGCAACATGGTCTACGCTGTCGTGGCATGCATAGGCGGTATTTTGGTGGCTGTAGGAAGGTTTGACATAGGAGGTCTTACCGTATCGCTGAACTATACCCGGCAGTTTAACCGCCCCATAAACGAGGTGTCCATGCAGCTCAATACGGTGTTTGCCGCCCTGGCAGGTGCGGAACGCGTGTTTGACGTGCTGGATTCTCCGTCCGAGGAGCCCGATACCGATGCCGTTGCCATGAATGAGATCAAGGGGCATATCGTTCTGGAACATGTCAATTTCGGTTATACGCCGGACTCAACCGTACTGCACGATATCTGCCTGTCCGCCAAGCCCGGTCAGAAAATCGCTTTTGTTGGCTCCACCGGAGCAGGAAAAACCACGGTAACAAATCTTTTATCCCGTTTTTATGACATTCAGGACGGCACCATTTCCATCGACGGAGTACCCATAGAAAAAATTGACCGCTCCTTCCTGCGCAGAAACATTGCCATGGTATTGCAGGATACGCATCTGTTTACCGGCACCGTGCGGGAAAACATACGCTACGGCAGGCTGGACGCCACCGACGATGAGGTAACCGAGGCGGCAAAGATTGCGTCTGCTCATTCCTTTATCCAACAGCTTGAAAACGGCTATGACACCGTTCTGGAAAACGACGGAGCCAACCTTTCTCAAGGACAGCGGCAGCTTCTCAACATTGCGCGCGCCGCTATTTCCAAAGCTCCCATCCTTATACTTGATGAGGCAACAAGCTCGGTGGATACGCGTACTGAACGTCATATTGACCAAGGTATGGACGCGCTTATGAAAAACCGCACCACCTTTGTCATCGCTCACAGGCTCTCCACCGTCCGCTCTGCCGACGCCATTATGGTACTGGAAAAGGGATATATCATTGAGCGCGGCACTCACGAGGAACTGCTTGCCCTGGGCGGACGCTACGCGGACCTGTACAACGAAACTGCGCAGCTGGAATAAATCCCCGCCCTTGGCGGCTGTATCTTGCGCTTTGCCCGTATCTCGGTTATAAGCATCCAAACAGCGGTGCCGGCCTA
>JAQXIQ010000101.1 GCA_029007865.1 Bacillota bacterium | reverse complement strand
GGTAAAGCTCCACGGCATACAGGAAAAACAGGTGCCTGCGCTGGATGACGACTTTGCCAAGGATGTCAGCGAGTTTGACACTCTTGACGAATATAAAAACGACATCAGGGCTCAGCTTCAGAAGAGGAACGACGAGCGCGCCGAAAACGAATTTGAGGTAAAGCTGGTAGATGCAATATGCGCCGAGGCACAGGTGGATATTCCGGATTCCATGATAGAGCGTCAGCTTGACTATCAGATGCGCGATATGGAAATGCGCCTGAGCTATCAGGGCATCTCCATGGAGGATTATTTCAAGTATACCGGCACCGATGCACAGCAGATGCGTAATATGTACCGTGAAGATGCGGAAAAGACCGTAAGACGCCAGCTTGTGCTTGAGGCAATAAGGGACCAGGAGCAGATTACAGCAAACGACGAGGACATCAATAAAGAACTTGCCAGATACGCCGAAATGTTCAAAAAGACGGTGGAGGAATACAGGGCCGGCCTCAAGGAGGATGAGCTTGAGTATTTCACCGATACCGCGGTGGTAAACAAGACCCTGGAGTTCCTCAAGAGCAACAATACCGCTGTTAAGCCCGGTGCCAAGAAGACTGCAGCCAAGAAAACATCCAAGGCCAAGGCTGCGGATACCGCAGATGCCGACAATAAGGAAGCCGCAGAGCCCAAAGAGAAAAAGCCGGCGGCACGCAGGACAAAAAAGACCGCTGAGCCCGCAGAGTCCGCGGAGACCGCCGCTAAGGAATAACATTTTAACGGAGGAAGCATAATGCTTATACCTTATGTTATAGAACAGACCAAAAACGGAGAGCGTTCCTACGACATATACTCAAGGCTGCTCAAGGACAGGATAATATTCCTCAGCGGCGAGATAGACGGCAGTGTTGCCGATGTTGTGGTGGCGCAGCTCCTGTTTCTGGAGGCCGAGGATCCGGATAAGGATATCATGCTGTATATAAACAGCCCTGGCGGCGAGGTCACCGCGGGCATGGCTATATACGACACCATGAATTATATCAAGGCTCCCGTATCCACTATAGTCATAGGCATGGCCGCTTCCATGGCGGCAGTGCTGCTGGCGGCGGGAGAAAAGGGCAAGAGAATAGCCCTTCCCAATGCCGAGATAATGATACATCAGCCGCTTGGAGGAGCCAAAGGGCAGGCCACCGATATAGCCATACAGGCCGAGCAGATAATAAAAACCAAGAACAAGTTAAACGATATACTTGCAGGCTGCACCGGCAAGAGCATTGAGCAGATACGCGCCGATGTGGAGCGCGACCATTACCTCAGCGCTCAGGAGGCTTTGGAATACGGACTGATAGACAATATCATCAAATCTCATTAAAGGAGTAGTAAATGCCAAAATACGAGGACAATAACAGGGTAATACGCTGTACCTTCTGCAACCGCACAAGGGATCAGGTAAAGCGTCTGGTTGCAGGGCCTCCCGGAATATTTATATGCGACGACTGCATCGACGACTGCGTAGAGGCTCTTAACGAAATACGGGATTCCGACACGGCTGTTTCGGCGGGCGATATAAACCTGCTCAAGCCCACGCAGATAAAGGAAGTTCTGGATATGTATGTCGTTGGGCAGGACGAGGCCAAGAAGGCACTGTCCGTAGCGGTGTACAACCATTACAAGCGCATAACCGGTCAGACGGCCGCCAGCGATGTGGAAATTCAAAAGAGCAATATTCTCATGATAGGCCCCACCGGAACGGGCAAGACATATCTTGCTCAGACTCTGGCCAAGATACTGGATGTGCCGTTTGCCATTGCCGACGCCACCACCCTTACCGAGGCGGGATATGTCGGTGACGATGTGGAGAATATTCTGCTCAGGCTGATACAGGCGGCGGATTTCAATATCGAGAAGGCTCAGCGCGGTATAATTTATATCGATGAGATAGACAAAATAGCCAGAAAAAGCGACAATCCCAGCATCACAAGGGATGTTTCGGGTGAGGGTGTGCAGCAGGCTCTTCTCAAAATTCTGGAGGGCACCGTGGCAAACGTGCCGCCCAACGGAGGCAGGAAGAACCCGTACCAGGAGTTCATTCAGATAGACACTACAAACATCATGTTTATCTGCGGCGGCGCATTTGACGGCCTGGAAAAGATTATAGAGGACAGAATCGGCCAGAAAACCGTGGGCTTCGGCTCCAATGTTACGCAGCTTGCCCGCGGAGATCTCAGCCGTATGCTGGCGCAGGTAATGCCGCAGGACCTTATGAAATTCGGCCTTATTCCGGAGTTTATAGGGCGACTGGCATCCGTTGTTACGCTGCACGCGCTGGACGAACAGATGCTTATCAACATTCTCTGCAAGCCCAAAAACGCTCTTATCAAGCAATATGCCGCACTTTTTGAAATGGACGGCATAAAGCTGGATTTCGAGCAGGATGCGCTTGAAGCCATTGCAAAAAAGGCGATAGAGCGCAAAACCGGAGCCCGCGGCTTAAGAGCCATTATTGAGGATGTCCTGATGGATTCCATGTTCACACTTCCGTCCGATGAGGACATTGAGGAATGCGTGGTCACAAAGGACAATGTTATCAACCATACAATGCCGTGCTTAAAGCACAAAAAACCTGCGGCAGAGCCTAAAAAAACAGTACAGAAAAGCGATAAAGTATCATAAAAAGCGGGCTTCGGCCCGCTTTTGCGTTTCGTGATGCTAATTTTAAGCGGCTTTGCGCAAGTAAGGTTTCCGCGGTACGACTCGCCGTCGAGCCGGTTAAAAATACAAAGCCGCGTCTGCTAAAACACAAAGCCGCACTGGCTAAGAGACAATGCCGTTCCGGTTAAAACACGAACAATGACAATATTGGATGCAAAATAATTCGTTTTTGCGTTGACCTGCCTTTATATTTGTTTTAATATTATCTTGTTGAAAATTTACGGAGGTTTTATACATGGGTAAGGTTGCCGTTGTAATGGGAAGCATTTCGGATTTTGATACGGTCAAAAAATGCCTGGATACGCTCGGCGCATTCGGTGTTGAATATGAGGCCAAAGTTATAAGCGCGCACAGGACGCCGCAGCTTGCTGCGGAGTTTGCCTCCGGGGCAAAAGATGCCGGTATTTCGGTTATAATCGCAGCGGCCGGCAAGGCGGCGCATCT
>JAQXIQ010000100.1 GCA_029007865.1 Bacillota bacterium | reverse complement strand
CGATAATAAAGTCCTTCTTGCCGGCGGCGGAATCAATGGCCATATAATCGCGCAAAGGCCTTCTGTGAGCCTTATCCATGGCCGGGCCGCCTATGCAGCTGCCGTAGCAGGCGGACATTTCTATAAAGCATTTGGACAGCTTGCCCTCGGAAATATCCCTGAGCGTATTCTGGCAGTTCTCCATGCCGTCAACAGACATATAAGAACAGTCATCAGCATCGCAGAGCATGGTCTTTAATATGCCTCCGCTTGTGGGGAAAAGCCTTGCCCTGGAGTTCTCGTCCTTAGGACTGTCGATGTGCTCAAGTGCTATCCCCTCGCTCTCCAGCCATTGAGTGAGCTCTTCAAAAGTAAGCACACAGTCCACGTCGCCGTATTCCTCAGCCTCCTGCTTTTTTGCTATACAAGGGCCTATGAATACCGTCTTGGCATCCTTGTACCGGTTGCGTATGTCGGCGCAGTGTGCCTGCATCGGAGACATCACCCTGGCCAGATACGGCAGCGCCTCCGGATAATACCGCCTTATAAGCATATTCACCGACGGGCAGCACGAGGAAATACACACCTGCTGACTGTTTGACCTCATTATCCTGTCATATTCGTTTTTAACGTATGTAGCGCCTATTGCGGTTTCCTCCGCCGCGGTAAAGCCCAGTTTTTTAAGCGCCCGCTGCATATCGTTTATGTCCATCCCGCTGTAATTTGCTATAAACGAAGGCGCAACGCTGGCAACTACGGGCGCTCCCGAACACAGCAGAACTTTTGCCTTTTCCACATCGTTTTTTATCTCTTTGGCATTCTGCGGACATATAACAAAGCAATTACCGCAAAGCACGCATTCATCACTCACTATATGCGCCTGATTGCCGGAAAAACGAATGGATTTTACCGGGCAATGCCGGATGCACTTATAGCAGTTTTTGCAATTTGACTTTTTAAGCCTTAAAAATTCCTGCATAATTACACCTCTGCAACGCGCGGCATAACCTCGCTGTTGAAAAACTCCTCAGCCGTAGCGGGATTTACGGAGAACTTTTCTCCGTCCAGCTTTACGCACACACCGTTTTTACAGTCTCCCATACAGAAGGTTCCGGACAGCTCAATCCTGTCGGACAAGCCTCTTTTGTCCACCTGACGCTGGAATTCCTCCACCACGTCTCTTGACCCCTTAATATGGCACGAACTGCCTATGCACACCGTTATTTTCATTTTTATTGCGCTCCTTTCATAACCCTTATCAAAACTGCTTATCGTTTGCTATCTTGGCCAGCAGCTCTTTTCTGCTGCCGCTTTCCCGTATCATCTGAGCCGCCGCCGCTATGGGCAGCCATTTTTCAATGTACTCGCGCTTTGTTGTTCCTGTTTTGCAGAATGCCTCGATATACTTTTCCGCAAGCTCTCTTTTGCCGTCCATTAAAAACAGCAGATAAGTCTGCGCCGCATCCGCCGCCGCATTGCCCTGGCTGGCGTGCGACCAGTCGATCACAAACACCTCGCCGTTATCCTTTACTATTACGTTGGACGGATTATAATCCCCGTGACAAACCTTTTTATGTCTTGGCATCTCGCGCATACGCTGCAAGAGGGAAAACCTTTGCGTTGCCTCAATACTGCTCTGGGCTATCCTGTCGCTCAGCCTGTCAAACTGTTTACGAAGTTCCGGCGAGCGCTTACTGTGTATCAGCTTCTGTGTCCTGATAAAAAGCTCCAGATATTCCTCCTCCTTTTCGGGATGCTCCTCCATAAGCTCAGCCAGAGTCCGGCCCTTAATATATTCTTTTACTATCACCCAGTGCCCGTCCAGCATTTCTACACCCTTTATCTCGGGCACATTCAGCCCCGTTTCCTCAATCCTTGCGTGGTTAAGCGCTTCATTGAGCACATCGGCTTTGGAATAATCGGAGTCGAAAGCTTTAATAACCTTGTCCCCTTCCAGATAACCTGTTTTCCCGTTACCGTAAGCAATAATTTTCTTTGACATATTCTATGTACAACCCTATCCTTTACTATTTGTATCCGGCACACGCCCCGGGAGTTATTTTACATCGGAAAGCATCTTTTCCTTCAGGTGCTTTGACAGCATAGCCAGCGAGAACGCCATATTTTCGTTGCGCACCAGGATTCCCTCCGGAACAATCAGATGTGTAGGCGCAAAGCTCCATATAGCCTCAATGCCGCATTCCACCATCATGTCGCACACGCCCTGCGCTTCGGAGGCCGGAACGGTGATAATCCCCATTTTTATTCCAAGCCTTTTGCACACGGACGGAAGCTTTTCCACCGGGAATATCGGCTTTCCGCCCTCTTTCTTGCCTTCCGGCACACCGATATCAAAACCGGCAACAATATTCAGTCCGTAATCCTTAAAGCCCTGATAGGAAAGCAATGCGCTGCCCAGCTTGCCCGCCCCAACCAGCACGGCATCATTTGCATCATTATAACCCAGATACGCTTCCAGCTCCAGAATTAGTTCGCGAACTCCGTAGCCTATCTTTGGCTTGCCGCCGCTGCTTGCCGCCGCGATATCCTTCCTGACCTGGATTTCACCCAGACCCAAAGCTTCTGCGATAGCCTTCGCGGAAATCGTCTCCCTGCCCTCGCTTTGAACTCTTTTGAGGTAATTCAAATAAGTAGGCAGCCTGCGTAATGTTTGCGCTGATACCGTCTGCATTTTACATTCCCTTTCCGCACCCTTCTGAGTGCGAATCTATTTTATCATACTTATTATAATACTGTCATTACAAAAACGCAATACCGATATCCGGTTATCGATATAACATTTATTTATTATTCGGTTTTTTTGCAGGTTTATCTGCACCGGCGGCCGTTGCTATAGCGTCTTTATCCCTGTATCCCGGGCAGCCGCTTAATTACGGCATACAGCTTTTGGCAAAAATCCTGCTCGTCTTTATTCAGCCTGTAGCCCCTCCGGTATATCAGGACATCCTTATATTTCTTTCTGCTATTACTGCACTTCTTAAGCAAAAGTCCCGTCATGTACGTCATATCCTCCGGCATCGGCGACACCCACATAAATGTCTGGGGATTACTGCACAGTATCTCCATACGGCTTGCCCGGTCATATACCTCTATCCTGCCGCCGCAGCCGCACTCCGTATTCGCGCCTTTTATCTGGGATATAGGCAGCTCAGGTATGGTGCTGTCCCCGTATACTATCTCGGTATACTGACGCAGTTCCTCTCCTGACAGTTCACTCTTTTCTGCCAGAGGGTGCTTATTGGACATCATTACCATGTATTCAAACTCAAATACCGTCTTATGCTCAATATCCCGTTCTTTTAGCGCATTGATAAAGTATTTTTCATGGATATCCTGATACCTTATTATCGCAAGATTGTTTACTCCCTCCGCAATACCTCTTATTGCCCGGACAGAATTGGTTTCTCGGTAGTTAAGCGCCAGATGCCCTGCGTCCTGCAATTGGCTGACATATTGAGAAAACGCATAGGCTATATAGCTTGCCCTGGGCACGGATATATCCAGCCTTCCCCTGGTTTGTTCCGGGGATTTATACATTGCCTCCATTTCGTCAATCTGTCGGATGATATTCCTGGCATAGTTCAAAAATTCAGCGCCGCGCTTTGTGGGAACGACCCCGCGCGAGGTACGGTTGAAAATAGTCATACCCAGGGAATCCTCCAGTTCCTTTATCGCTTTGCTCAGATGCGGCTGTCCCATAAACATATTTTCAGCAGCCTTTGTAATGGAACCTGTCTTTTCCACCTCAACTGCGTATCGCAAATATAATATATTGTTCATAAATCCTCACTCCGCCGGAATCTTGACAAACCTTATGGCTTTGAAGCAAATGCAATTATCTCCGGCAATTATGTTTCATTATAACATATATTCACCGTTTATACCGAAAAACATACAAAGACCGCAGCAGCTCATATCTTATTTGCTCAAGCAAATGAAAAAAGCACCTTTCAGGGTGCTGAATGATATCCTGTAATCCCGAATCCCGCTTAATCGGTAACTTGCAGTTCCTTCCCCTTTTCCGAAGCAGGGATTTAAGCCGGAAAAAAAGAGTTATGAAAAAACTTTTCCCGCAATGATTGTTTTATAAACAGTAAAATCCTCATTAAGAATGACTAAATCCGCGTCATATCCCTTTTCAATGCGTCCTTTTTTAATTCCAAGCATATTGGCAGGTGTTTCACTTGCCATTTTTACGGAATCATCAAACGGAATGCCAAACCGGACAGCCGTTTTAACGCAATCCAGCAGAGTCGCACTGCTGCCCGCAATAGTACCGTCGGAAAGACGGGCGGCGCCGTCCCTTAAAAGAACCTTAAGCCCGCCCGATTCATACTCTCCGTCCGGCAAACCCGCACTTCTTATACTGTCACTTATCAGCACCGTACGGTCTGCACCAAACATTTTATAGGTTGCAAGCACAACCGGTTTTGAAATATGAAACCCATCACAGATGAGCTGTACATAAATCTGCTTCTCAAACGCCGCACCGATTGGCCCCGGATTGCGGTGCTGTAACGGCGGCATGGCATTATAAATATGCGTAAGGCTTTTTGCGCCGTTATCAATTGCACTTATCGCGGTTTCATAATCGCAGTCGGTATGACCTATTGAAACGACACATTCGGATGCGACTTCTTTGATAAACTCCATGCTGCCCGGAAGTTCAGGGGCAACCGTTATCATTCTGACATTTCTGAAGCGTTTGAAATCCTCAACCGACGGTTTTTTGATAAACTTTTCATTCTGCGCACCCTTGTGTTTTGCCGAAATATACGGCCCCTCAAAATGAAATCCCAGTATATTTGCGCCCGCAAAATCGGTTTTTGCGTTTGTCACCCTTTCCAGGGCGTCGTAGCCCATAGTCATTGTTGTAGGCAAAAATGAAGTTATGCCATGTTCGGCGTAAAACCTACACATCGGCTCAAAATCGGCATCCATTGTATCCATTCCTATACATCCGTGGGTGTGAACATCAATAAGCCCGGGAATCAGCCGTTTACCGCACGCGTCTATATCGCCTGCAATTATATTATCGGCAACTTCTTCAATCTTTCCGTTCCTTGTTTTGACAGATCTCAACTTCCTGCCTATCAATGCATTGTAAATAATCATGGACAAACCTCTTAATCTTCACTGTAAATTACCGTAATATCCGGATGCAGCTGAAGTATTGAAGCAGGAATTTCGGGGGTAATAGGCCCGAAAAAGGCTTTTTCCAAAATATCCCGTTTTGCCTTACCGCTTGCTATAAGCAGTATTTTCTTCGCCTGCATTATGGACACCATTCCCATTGTTATTGCTCGTTTCGGTACCTCATCCTCACTGCTAAAAAAACGGGAATTTGCTTTAACCGTACTTTCGTGCAAATCCACAATGTGAGTGTTTTTGACAAAATACTTATCAGGCTCATTAAAACCGATATGACCGTCATGTCCAATGCCTAACAGCTGCAAATCAATACCGCCAAGCCTTGAAATATTCTCATCATAACGCTTGCACTCTTCTTCTAAGTCTGCTGCGCAGCCGTTGGGTACAAAGGTATTATTCATATTGATATTTATATGTTCAAAAAAGTTTTTGTTCATAAAAAATCGGTAACTCTGATTATTGCTGCTGTCAAGGGCGACATACTCATCAAGGTTAACCGTAACCGCCTGGCTAAAGTCAATATCCCCTTTTTCGTTCCAATCGATAAGCTGCTTGTATGTACCCAGCGGTGTCGACCCTGTAGCAAGGCCCAGCACGCTGTCAGGTTTTAAAATTACCTGTGCCGAAATGATATTCGCTGCCCGACGGCTCATTTTTGCATAAGTATCAACAGTAATAAATTTCATTTTCCTGTTCCCTCCGTAAATCCAATTGTATCTGAGCAGCAGCCTGGCGCCCCGGTTAAAGCAGACAGGCAGTAAACGCTTTGCCGACTAATCACACAGAATTATTATCTACGGTAAGTAAAGCCCTTCGGTTTACTCTATTTTCCGCCGCCGCTTGTACCGACAATTATAGTATTAAACTGCAAATAGATCAAATATCCGTGCTTGTATTTGATTAACCCTTAAACAAAACTCACTACAAAAATGTCTTTAACTCCGGTCAAACACGGAGCGCCGTATTGCCAGTAAATCAAAAGCACCCTTTCGGGTGCTTAAATTAAAACCCTTATCAGTTATTTCCGCCTGCAAGGATGCTGACCTCGGTCTCCTTATCAAAGAAATGGATTCTGTTGGGGTCAAAGACAACCTTTACGGTGTCGTCCATCATTACCGTGCTTCTGGGATTAAATCTTGCAACGATATTATCCTCATCATGACCGCTCATCGTCAGATATACAAGGGTCTCAAATCCGAGCTTCTCCAACAGTTCAACCTTTGCGCTCACTGTTGCTTCGGGATAGCTCTGCAGATAAACCTCTTCCTCCTTGATATCATCGGGACGGATACCCATAATGACATCCTTGCCGATATAAGAACGGTCGGTCAGCTTTGCCAGCTTGCCCTCAGGAATGAGCACTTTGTTCTCTCCGAATCTTGCATAAACCTTTCCGTCTATTTCCATGAGCTTGCAGTCGATAAAGTTCATGGCAGGAGAACCGATAAATCCGGCAACGAATTTATTGCAGGGATAATCATAGAGATTCTGGGGAGAATCCACCTGCTGAATGAAGCCGTCCTTCATAACGACGATTCTGGTACCCATAGTCATAGCCTCGGTCTGGTCATGGGTAACATAAATAAATGTTGTAGCCAGTCTGTTGTGAAGCTTTGTGATCTCGGTTCTCATCTGAACACGGAGTTTAGCATCCAGGTTGGAAAGCGGTTCGTCCATGAGGAACACCTGAGGATCGCGGACGATAGCACGTCCCAGAGCAACACGCTGACGCTGTCCGCCGGACAAAGCCTTAGGCTTGCGGTTGAGATAATCCTCAATACCCAGTATTTTAGCGGCATCCCTTACCTTCTTATCGATATCGGTCTTATGTACCTTGCGCAGCTTTAAGCCGAAAGCCATGTTATCGTAAACCGTCATGTGCGGATAAAGAGCATAGTTCTGGAAAACCATTGCTATATCTC
>JAQXIQ010000099.1 GCA_029007865.1 Bacillota bacterium | reverse complement strand
TTCCATACAAAAATGAACTTAAAAAATGTTTCTGAAGAAACGCTGGAGTTTATTGTTGTTAAAGCACCGGCGCCAAACTGCTAAATTCCAATTTATCGAGCAGATTGCAGCGGAGGAAAAGTTGACCTTTTTTTAGTTTTACCCCCGCAAGTTGACCTTTTTACTCGTTTATGGCAGAAAAACTCTTTCTGTGAAAGCAGAAAGAGTTTTTCAGTTATATTCGCGCTTTGGGCGAGTTATATTGTTTCGCGGTGATATCTGGACTTCGTCCAAGTGATATTCGCTTTGCGGGTTTTTGCGGCGAATATAATATCGCTTTTGCGCAGCATAAATATAACTTTAACGAAGTGAAAATATCACTCTGTCTTTGGCGGAATATCACTGAAAACCAAATATATTTTTGCTGATGGAAACAGTAAAAAACTATTATTTGAACTTTGGGGATATGATATAATGAGCTCACAATATTTGCAACAAGAGTTTATAAACAAGCAAAACTTGCCTATTCAGTCGGTCATTATGAATCAGGTAGATTGGATAAATATGGTCAAAGAATAAACATAGCTATCAAACTAAAAAACAAAAACAATAATGAATACGTTTCATTTATATCAGGCTGGATGGTGTATCCAAATTGAAAAAATATCTTAAATACGCCATACGGAGGTAAATAATATGAAAGAGTATGATAGAGTAGAACTGATTAAAGACAGACAAGAATATTCAGATGCAGGAGTAAAGAAAGGAGATAAAGGTACTATTTTAGGAGAAAACCGATTGGGCTACTGGCTGGTATACTTTGATGGCGAAAATTATCAAGATACTGATGGTATTTGGAAAACAACCGAAATTGATGTCGGTGTAAAAGAAGAAGATTTAAAAGTAATTAAAGAAAGCGATTAAAACTCAATTAAGAGTTCAATGAGTGAAACACTCACTCCGCCGGAAAAAAGCACGCGAAAGCGTGACGACATACGCATATCATCAAAGCGGAACGCTTTGCATATCATAAATTCCGCAAGGAATTGCATATAATCAAAACGAAGTTTTGCATATCATTATTGCGAAAGAGTATGCAGCCTTTGGCTGATGATATACACGATAAAGCGTGATGATATACGCCTGACGGCGATGTACCATTGATTTTGCAATGGATAAAAAAATCTCGTTCCGAAGAACGAGATTTTTGGTGTGCCTGAAGGGATTCGAACCCCCGACCTACTGGTTCGTAGCCAGTTACTCTATCCAGCTGAGCTACAGACACAAATTCAGCATGACACAGTATATTCCGTAAGCGTTTTTTTGTCAAGCGTTTTTTGCGTCTTGCGGCAAATGCTTTGCAGTCGCTGTTCTATTACATATATGAGGGCTTATCGTACATAAAAAGATCGGAGGAATTGTATATGCGCAGCAGTTCCTGAGCAAATGCCGGGTCGGAATCGGGAGGAAGAGGAATATCTATCAAAGCAGTCCGGGCGGAATAGCCGCGGCGTTTGTGATAATGCAGAGTTATGCAGTCAAAGCTGCCGGAGCGGCGCAGCTCTGCCTTAAAGAAAGTGGTGCTGTTAAAGCCAAAGGAAAGAATGCGGTGGCTGGTAATAACTCCGCCCCTTGCAAGCACTATGTGGCGGTCCTTGCCCAGCAGACGGCAAAAGTGATAGTTGAGAAACGCGCGCACATACGGATGTACCGCCGCCGCCGTCAGGGCGACCGCGGCGCCGGATACAAACAAAGGCGCTCTGAGATATAGCATATCGGCAGTGGTTCCGGCTGTTGCGCCTATTATCACGGCGGCGGCGGAAATGCCCAGCAATATGACGGATGCCACAGGAAAGGTGTGAGCCGCCTGCTGTCGGTAAAAGCGGTAGAGATAACGGCTGTTATATTCCAGCACTGCGATCAGGGAGGAAAAAATGGTGTTTATTTTTTCCTGAGCGGCGATAAGGGCTATCAGAAGGACGATAAAAAGTATTATTATAAGCCCTATCAGAGCAAAGGCGTAGGTGGAAGCGTCAAAGCCTTCAGATGGGATCCTGAGATATAAAAGGAATGCAAGCAGCAGCATTACGGCAAGGATGACGGCGCATATTCCTATGGCAACGGATTGTTTGCGCAGCAGAGCAATTGAAGAGTAACGCGCACGGGCGGATTTTGCTTGCATAAAACTGTACCTGCCGTTACCGCCGTCAGAAATAGCGGGCAACGGTTCCTTTCCTTTGTTGTAGGCTGCCGTATTGCGGCAGACCGGGTAAACTCCGCGGGCCTTAAGTAAGAGCCGCGATTGCTGCTATGCGTGTTGGAATCGCGGCTACGGCTGTGCGGAGGATTCATCCCGGGCATTCAGGTGAGCCTCCAGGTCCGCAATGAATGCGCGCGTAGTCTCAACTTGCTCCGTCGGGACGCTGATATTGATATCGTTTGTTGCGCCGCGGTGCATTATTCCCAGCCTGAGCGTCTGGGCGTCCTCATCCAGAGATACCTGATATATTGCGCACTTTTCCCCGTCCAGCTTAATGCGCGTGCCGCACAGATACAGGGCGTTATGGCAAAGCCGGAAGCCGCGTGTGCCTCCGAAATCAGCCAGACGGTGAGCCGCGGTGTTTATTATAATCAGGCTCAAAGAACACAGAAAAAAGCCGCACAGGCACAGCGTCACGGTGACGGACGCATTTGACCAGAGCAGCAGCACGGTAGCTGCGGCACATATTACCGCAAGCAGGACTGCAAGGGGAGGCAATATACGCCTTGCAAACGGTATCCCCCCGTCCTGCGGCAGCTCCCATTTAAGAATGGTGAGCATATCGGCCAGCTCCTTGTCCGCCATGGCCTTGCGCCTGAGCACAAGAAATAAGGCAAGCACCGGGAGCAGGCAGAGAATGCATACGGGAGCGTAGGCGGAAAGCGCAGAGCCGTTCATGCCCTGGGTAAACACGGGCAGTATAAGCAGCAGCGCCGAAGCCGCGGCAAGTATTATATAAACCGGTCGGAGCTGTTTCATACGCGTCCCTCCGCGGAAAAGTTAACCGAGGCTATAAAGCGGTCAAGGCCTGCATGGCCGGCGGCATCGTCTTTATACACCGCAGCATCACCAAGCAACTGCATACACAGCACTGCCAGCTCCTGCTTTACGGCATCGTAGGCCGAGGCAAAGCTGAGGCATGAATACTTTGAGCGGAAGCTGTCCGCCCATTGCTTATGGGATATCACCTTTTCCTCAATAAAGGCTTCTCCTGCCAGATATTTTGCCGTTTCTTCCAGTTCGCTCTTGAGACGGCCGGGCAGAATAAACAGACCCATGACTTCTATCAGACCTATGTTCTCACGTTTTATGTGATGCCTGCACGGATGCGGATGGAACACTCCAAGCGGGAAATCCGGGCTGGTGATGTTATTGCGCAGCACTATATCCAGTATCAGTTCGCCGTTCTCGTTGTGCATAATGGGTGTTACGGTGTTATGCTTTTCCCCGTCCGTAACTGCGAATATACCGGATTCCGGGTCGCTGTACGCTTCCCAGGCCGAGGTAACGGCGGAGGCGGCGTCTATCAGGGCTTCGGTACTGCGGCTCCTGAGCCGTAAGACGGGCATGGGCCAGTTCAGTACAGACATTGTCACGCCGCAGACAGGGGCGGGGTACTGCTTGCGCTCCGAGGCACGCATCATGG
>JAQXIQ010000098.1 GCA_029007865.1 Bacillota bacterium | reverse complement strand
TATGCTTTGACGCCGTTTACAGCGGCTTTCTGGGCTCATTTGAACAGCTGGATATCATGTACCGGCTCTTCAGCGAGTATAAAAGCAGCGGAGCGGTGATTATAGTCGACCCTGTACTGGGAGACAACGGCAGCCTCTACCCCGTTTTCGGGCCGGAATTTGTGCAGGGCATGCGCAGACTTTGCAGCATTGCCGACATAATTACCCCCAATATTACAGAGGCCGCGCTTCTTACCGGTACCGAGTACCGCGCAGACGGCGACAGCGAGTATATTTCCGCTCTTATGCAGGGCTTAATGTCCGCTACATCGCAATATGCAGTTCTGACAGGGGTTGTTCAGGGCGGCGAAACAGGCGCCGCGGTGTGTGACAAAAAATCCGGTAATATCCGCGTTTTCACCAACGCTCAGATTGACGGCGTTTTTCACGGCACAGGCGACGTCTTTGCCAGCGCCATGACAGGCGCATATCTGAAATGCGGCGATATTTATTCCGCTGTTAAAATCGCCGTAGACTTTACTCTGGAGAGCATCATGCTCACCCACGGCAGAAACACCGACTACAGATACGGCGTCTGCTTTGAGGAAGCTCTTCCCCATCTGGTATCGCTTGTGCAGACTTCGGAGCAAAAAGCATAAATTTGCTCAAAAAAATCACCGTTTTTTTAGCGTTTTTTAACGGTTTTTTAGCGCTTTTTTAACGTTTTTTAAGCACTTTTCGGCGGTTTTTTAACGCTTTTTTAACGTTTTTTAAGCGTTTTTTTGCGGTTTTTAACGCCTATTTCCTACATTTCCAAGCGATTTCAGTGCTTTTCCGCCATAAGCTTTAATATCTCCGCTTCACTCGGCATTGCGTCGGCTGTGCCCTTTTTTGACGCGGTAAGCGCTCCTGCAGCGCAGGCAAATGCCGTACTGTAGGCAATTTCGCTCTCAAAGCCCTGCGTTATATAGCGGTAAAGCAAAGCCCCGAAAAAGGAATCGCCGGCTCCGGTTGTATCCTTAGCGGTTACACCGTACGATGGCACGCTGCCGCTTTCCCCGTTGCACAAGAACCTGCACCCGCGCGCGCCCATGGTTATAAATACATAAGGAATATTATACTTTTCCGAAAGCACCGAAGCAGCTTTGCCGATGTCGCTGCAGCCTGTCAGAAAAAGTGCTTCGTCATCCCCGATTTTGAGGATATCGGCATATTTCATGCCCTCCAGGGCAAATTGCTTCATTCTGGCGTCATCTCTCCAGATTGCGGGCCGGAGATTGGGGTCGTATGCGCGCTTGCAAGCGGCTTTGCTCAGCACCTCAAACACTGTTTCCGCCGCCGGGGATTTTGAAAAAGCAAGGCTTCCATAGGACAGCACTCTGCAGGAGGAGACGGCTTCAAATACGGCGTCTGATGTGTTCAGCATGGAATCTGCGCCCGGAGAGCGTACAAAATCAAAGCTGCGCTCTCCCTTGCGGTCAATGCTGACTATCGCAAGCGTGGTAGCCGTATCGTGTTTCTGCAGTACGGCGTCAATGCCCAGGCGCTCAATCTCCTGTTTGATAAAGTCTCCGAAAATATCATTGCCCACACTTCCAACAAAGCAGCAGTGCGCCCCGAGCCGGGATGCCTGTGCAAGCACATTGCACGGAGCACCTCCCATGGAGCCTGTCATATTAAGCTTTCCGCCGTCATAGGCGGACTGAAAATCAATCAGCACTTCCCCTATTGAAACAATATCATAATTTTTCATTATTTATCCGTTTATGCTCCTTTTTATCAGGGTTATTTATTTGGGTTAAAAGCTCCGTAATCCGCGAAAAACCAATTTATTACTCAATCCGTTCTAATATCATCCTGCGCACCGCCGGCTTCTCGCTGCCGATAAAGGTGGATGCCGCAAGCAGCTCCAAGGCAGGACCCGGGTCAGACGCCGTGCTGTACAGGGTAGCTATAGTCTCTCCTTTACTCACGCTATCTCCTGTCTTCTTTTTGAGTATGATCCCGGCGCCGTGGTCGACCGGATCCTCTTTTCTGTTTCTGCCGGCGCCAAGCAGCAAGGCGGCTCTGCCGTAGGCTTCGCAGTCCACACCGGTTATATAGCCCTCTGCCTGCGCAGTAAAATCGGCTGTAATCTTTCCTAAAGGCAGAATGCCGTAATCGCGGCAGCACCGGGAGTCTCCTCCCTGCGCGGCTATCATCTCTTCAAACTTTGCAAGCGCCGCGCCGCTTTTAAGTGCGGCGGACGCCAAGGCGCGGCACTGCTCCGGGCTGCCCTTTTCCGAAAGAAACAGCAGCTCGGCAGCCAGAGAAAGACTCACCTGAACAAGATCCGTCGGGCCTCTGCCGTGCAATGTCTCCAGCGCTTCAGTCATCTCCACGGAATTGCCTATCGCATATCCAAGCGGAGCATCCATATCGGTTAATAGCGCTACGGTTTTCTTTCCCGCTCTGTTGCCGATGTCCACCATCATGTGCGCCAGCTTCTTACCGGCTTCAAGGGTTTTATTAAAAGCTCCGCTTCCCACTTTGACATCCAGCACTATTCTGTCTGCTCCGGACGCCAGCTTTTTACTCATAATGCTGGAGGCAATCAGGCACGGTACGTCCACCGTTGCCGTAACGTCGCGCAGGGCGTAAAAACGCTTGTCCGCCGGCGCAAGGTCGGCGCTTTGGCCGGCTATGCCGGCACCCGTCCTGTTTACAACGGCGGCAAAAGCGGCTCCCGACAAGCTGGTTTTATAGCCCGGAATCGCTTCCAGCTTATCAACGGTTCCTCCGGTGTGCCCAAGGCCCCTCCCGCTCAGTTTGGCTATCTTGGCACCGCAGGCTGCCGCCACAGGCAAGGCGATAAGCGTGGTTTTATCTCCCACGCCTCCCGTGTAATGCTTATCCACCTTTATTCCGGAAATCCCCGACAGGTCCGCCGTACTGCCCGATTCCACTATTGCCATGGTAAAGCTATATGTCTCCTCCGGGTCAAGGCCGCGGAAATACACCGCCATAAGAAATGCCGCCGCCTGTTCGTCGGTTATGCTGCCGGAGCAATATCCCGAAACAAAAAAGTCTATCTCCTCTTTGCTCAGCGTACCGCCGTCGCGTTTTTTCCTGATGATATCGTATGCGCGCATAAAGCCTCCGTTGTTTTCGGTTTGCCCGATGTACGGTTTTATTATACACTTTTATCATCGGATACCGCAAGCAAATATCGCATGCATTAACCCGAAAGCTCATTTTTTGTTTTCGGGTAAACAGCGGATTCGTAAAGGTCTGCAAACGAATAAACAGCAAAAAAGCTAAAAAATATAAAAAAACCGCCGCAAAGACAAAGCCTGCGGCGGCATGGCAGGGGAGACGCGATTCGAACACGCAACCAGCGGTTTTGGAGACCGCTGCTCTACCGTTGAGCCACTCCCCTGTGACGACTTGTTTATTATATCTCACAAGAGCAGAATCGTCAAGATATTTAACGCTCTTTTTGCAAAAATGCTTGTAAAATATTCGCTGTTATTATAAAATAAAAGCATAAGAATAATACAAAGTATCATCTCTGGCGTCCAAACCGCCCGAAGCAGGGGTATCGCAGACCGTATTTGTCCGTTGCACGGAAAACAGCCGCGTGCCTTTGTGCCGCTTGCCGCCGCGGCCATGCTATTATATGATACTCGGCGGCAGAACGGAGAAAATTATGAACAGTTGCAGAATCAGCTTTATCGGCGGCGGCAATATGGCTCTTGCCATAGCACAGGGGCTTATCAATGCCGGAAAAACAACCGCTGACAGTATTTCCATTTATGAGATATCGCCGCAGCGCCGCGAATTTCTGAGGGAAAAAGGCTTTAATGCGGTGGAAACGCCGGGAGAGCTGGGCGAAAGTTATATAACCTTTCTTGCCGTAAAGCCGGCGCACGCCAAGGCAGCCGCCGAGCAGTATTGCAGGAGTGATGCCCGCTGCAGTGCGGTGGTCAGCATAGTTGCCGGGCTCTCCACAAAAAGTATTTGCGGTATGTTTGACGGCAATACCGGCGTAATCAGAATAATGCCCAACACTCCTACCCTGGTGGGAATGGGAATGTTTGCAATATCGGACGACTACACGGCAGCAAACGATGCGGTGGATTTTGTAAAGGATATTCTCTCCGGCATCGGAGAAGTCACTACGGTTTCTTCCTCGCTTATGGACGCCGTGACGGCGGTCTCGGGCAGCGGTCCGGCATACGTCTTTATGTTTATTGATGCCATGGCAAGCGCGGGAGTCAGGCTGGGGCTTAGCCGCAAACAGGCAATGGAGCTTACATTGCAGACCATAGCCGGATCGGTGGAGATGGTAAGACAAACCGGAACATCGCCTTCCGACCTGAAGGATATGGTATGTTCCCCCGCCGGAACCACCATCGAAGCCGTATATGCTTTGGAACAGGGTGCCTTCAGCGCCGTAATAATGGATGCGATATATAAATGCGCTCAAAAGAGCAAAGAATTAAGCGCCGGGAAGTAACCGGCGCTTTTTTGATGCTGCAATGTTTAATTATTCATTATTTGTGATCCGGCACTTTGCTTAGAAACTCGTCGCTGTCGTCCATAATAACTCCGGTTATGGTTATCTCGGCATAATCACGGTCATCTTTTATACATTTTCCGCAGTTATCGCACACCTTATCCGGATCAAGATCACACATATTACATTCGCCGCAGTTAATGCACCGGCGGTCATATAATACACACTGGCTCATATTGCTTCCTCATATAGCTGTCGGAGAATTATTCGGCGGTGTATTTGTCGCTATCGGAATAAGCCTCCGGCAAACCGTCATCGTATTCTTCGGCAGTATACCCGTTTTCCTCCATGAAGATATCGTAAAGCTCGTTGAGCAAAACCTCATTGGTAATACTGTTGAAGATAATATCCTGATATGTCTCCTCGTATTCCGTGATATAGAGCTCCTGCTCTTCCTGGTCGACCTGATCGCTTCTTATAAAATAGACATAGGTGTGTCCGTCGTAATCAATAATATCCATCAATGTATAATCAACGGAATTGCCGTCGTCATCATTGAGAGAAAGTACCATTCCCTTGTGTACGGGATTATCCTTATCAAACATTTTTCTTTTTATCGACCTGCGTCCAGATAATTCTGCAGTATGATCTGAGCCGCCAGCTTGTCGATGTTTTCCTTTCTTTTTTTTCGTGACAGATCGGCCTGCAGCATATATTGCTCGGCCGCGGATGAGGTTAGCCTCTCGTCGAAGTATTCCACCTGAAAGCCCAGCTCGCGCAGCTTTTCAAGGAGCAGTTCGTTTTTCGCCGCCTGCTCATGAGCCTCACCGTTGAGATGCTGAGGCAAACCGGCAACTATTCTTTGTGCGGATACTGAACGCGCAATTTCCGCAATATGCTGGGCATCCTTTTGCAGAGTAATACGGTTGTAGGTCTCCAGCCCGTTTGCCAGTATACCGCTTGATGAATAAGCTATACCTATACGCCTGTCCCCTATATCAAGGCCGATAATGCTGCTCATTTGCACTTATTATCGATATAGAAAGCAACCAGCTCTTCCAGCAGCTCATTCCTGTCTATACGCCTTATAAGGGTACGGGCATTGTTGTACCCGGTGATATATGTAGGATCTCCGGATATCACATAACCCACAATCTGGTTAACAGGGTCATAGCCCTTGTCCGACAGAGCTTTATATACCACCGACAGAATCTCGTTTATCTTTGCATTATCCCTCTGTCTTGCAAATTCCATGGTATCCTGATTCACATTATCACATCCTTTATTGTATTATAAAACAAAAGCAAATAAATAGCAATACAAAAATATGTAAGAAGCAACAAAAGAGTTGCTTCTTAAAATAATTAAAGCCTCAGATGCCGATTTTCCTGGCATACATTGAAATTTTGCGCTGCGCCGTTTTGCACGCTCTTTTTACCTTCGGACAATTGGCTGCGGCCATGGCTGCGGCGCCTACCGCAACGCCTGCTGCGGCACCCATCATCATAAAGCTTAAGGATCTCATAGAATTCACCTCCCAGTACAACAGTATTATTAGCAAAAAATGCGTTTTAATGTATCGCCGGCAGGGTTTTGATACATAAGCGGAATAACGCGGAAGAAAAACAAAAAATGAGAGTCTCATGAGACTCTCTTTGTAAAAGGGCTACGAAAAGGATACAAAAATAAAAGCGGATGAGTACTTTAGACATACTGATGAGCAAACAGATAGAAAAACAGGCAATCTTATTAGAGAGCCTACGTGTGAAATAATACCCATAAAAACCTATTTAGAATATCGAAAACTGTGGAAAGGGTGTCCGTTTTAAGGACACCCTTTATCAATAAAAGGAGTAAAACATGATTGCATTAAATGTAACCAAAAAGACTTCAATTGTCCACTACTTCTATTTGTTTGATTGCTATTTCGTTGCCCGTCAAAAGATAGGTTTTTTCACTGCTACAATAAGGGCATATTTTGCCGTGAGCCACGGTTGGATATTCCTTGTTGCAATTCTCGCAATGCGTGACGGCTTCAATCTTTTCGATATATAGTTTGGCACCTTTGAGCACCGTTTCCTTTTTGACAGCCCAATTCCAACAATCTTCGAAATAATAAGGTATTACGGTAGAAACTTCGCCTATTTCGACCGTGACGGAGTTCACCCTTTTCACGTTGTTTTCTTCGGCTATTTCATTGACCTGTTTGATACAATGAAACACCACGCCCAACTCGTGCATTAGTCCTTATTCTCCTTTTTCTTCTTAAATTCTTCTTTTCTCTTTTTGACGAATTCTTTGTCGGCATCGTCCTTCTTAGAGAAGAGAATCTTAACTGCACGCTTACCGGCATGCGGCAAAATGCTCTTAAACTTATCTTCGGCAACCACCATCTTCGAAGCCTCAGGGTGATCGCGGTGGAGCGCAATTGCGTCAAACTTACACTTGGTAGTGCAGATACCGCAACCGATACATCTGTTTACGTCTACAACGGTTACGCCACAGCCCAAGCATCTCGACGTTTCCGTCTTGACTTGTTCTTCGGTGAGCGTCTTGTGCGCGTCTTTGAAGGACTTAGCGTCGATGCTTTCGTCCATACCCGCTTCTTGACGAGAAGAATTGTCATAGCTCTCTACCTTGATATCGTCGGTGTCAATTTGTATAAACTGTCTTCTATTTCTACCAATCGTCATATGACCGTGT
>JAQXIQ010000097.1 GCA_029007865.1 Bacillota bacterium | reverse complement strand
GGCATTGACGACGGACGCCAGCGCACTCTGGAAGAGGTGGGCAAGGAGTTCAATGTTACCAGGGAGCGCATACGCCAGATAGAAGCCAAGGCGCTGCGCAAGCTGCGCCATCCCAGCCGTTCCAGAAGGCTCAAGGACTTCCTGGAATGATAACCCTGACTCCTAGGCAGCAGACCATAGCGGATTTTGTGCCTCTGTGCGCCTGCGCGGCCGATATCGGCTGCGACCACGGGCGCCTGGGGGCTTATCTTTTGCAGTCCGGACGCGTCGGTAAGGTCATAGCGTGCGATATAAGCCGCGCTTCTCTTGACAAGGCGGAGCGGCTTGCCGGGCAGCTGGGGCTTGCAAACTATGTTACCAGGTGCGGGGACGGACTGAGCGTTGTCGGGGCGGGGGAGGCCGATTGCGCAGTGATAGCCGGAATGGGAGGAGCCACCATTGCCGGGATACTCTCTGCGGCCAAGCATCCGCCCGGCGTGATCGTGGCTCAACCCATGAATGCGGCATACCTGCTCAAGGAAAGCCTGGCAGAGTGCGGATATATGCCGGCCGACGAGCGTTTGTCCCTGGAGGGAAGGCGCTATTACGAAACCTTGCTGCTTGTGCGGGGCAATAAAACCCTGACCGAGGCGGAAAAGCTTCTGCCCATGCTTGCCGTGCGGCGGAGGGATCCGCTGTGCGCCGGATATATAAAGCACAGGCTGGATATTCTCAGAGCGGCGGCGCTCAGGGCAAATGACGCATCGGCTATCAACAGGAAGATAGCCGTATTTGAGGAGGCCGAACATTGGTTAAGGTCGGAAACATAACACAGCTCATTGAGGAGATTGCGCCGTCCGGTGCTGCGTATTCCTTTGATAACTGCGGCTTGCTGGTGGGCAGCGAAAATGCCCAGGTAAAGCGCGTGCTGTTTGCGCTGGAGGTAAGCACGGAGGTTATACGCGAGGCGGAAAGCAAGGGCTGCGGGCTGATAGTTACGCATCACCCTCTTATTTTCAGGGCGGAAAAGAGCGTTACGGACAGGACATATCAGGGGAAGCTGCTGCTGGCGCTTATCTCGGCAGGTATTTGCCTGTACAGCTCCCACACCCCTCTTGACGGGGCGCCGGGCGGCTGTAACGATGTTTTGTGTGACATCTTCGGTGTAAGCCATCTCGAAGGACTGGACTACATGGGCAATGTGGGGGGCAGGGACTATTACTGCGGCCGAATCGGCAGGACGGATATCGGGCTGGCGGAGCTTGCGGAGCTGGCGCAAACCCGTCTTGGGTGCGGAAATGTGCAGGTGGTGCGCTGCAAGGAGCATATCTCAACGCTGGCTGTCTGCAGCGGAGCCGGGGGCGGCTTGGTGGAGGAGTGCATACGCGCCGGGGCGGACTGCCTGCTTACGGGCGAGCTGTCCTATCACGAGGCACTCAGTCTCAAAGAGGCTGGGATAAGCGCCGTAATATGCGGTCACTACGAGACGGAAATACCGGTGCTGGCCCGCTTGATTGACTGTTTACAAAAGCGCGTTGATATGTTACAATATGAGGTTGATTTGATTAAAGCGGAAAGTGTGACCAATCCGTATTTATGCTTAGGAGGTAAATGCGTTGACAGATAAGATGAAGCAGCTTCTGGAATACCAGGCAGTGGACCTGGAGAGCGAAAAGGTGGAAAAAACCGTACTTAACTGCGAGGAACGCCGCGTAGCCGTCCAGATGAAAAAGAAGTTTGAAGTTATAATGGAAAACCGTAAAAAGCTCATAGCGCATCTGGAAAAGCTCAAGAACGATATAACCGTGCTTGAGTCAAAGTGTAACGAGCTTTTCAAGCAGACCGAAATATGCCAGAGCGCCGTAAAAAGCGAGTATGACAACATTGAAGAGCTGGAAGCTCACATGAAGCAGCTCAGGCGCATCACGGAAAAGACTTCCGAGCTGAGCGAGAAGATCCAGCAGATAATCCAGCGCGCCCAGAAAGCGGACAGAATGCTGGTGGAGCAGACGGCCAGCGCCAATGCCGCCAGGGACGAATACCAGGCGTGCAAGAGCAAGTATGACGAAAAGCTCAGACAGGAAATGCCTGCCATAGAGGCCGCAAAGGCACGCAGAGCCGAGGCGGCGGCCAAGGTGGACCCGGAGCTGCTCAAAAAATATAATGCCCTCAGGGCCAACAAAAAGATTCCCACGGCAAAGCTGGAGGGCTCCACCTGCACGGGCTGCAACATGATGCTGCCCAGCGCCATAGTCAGCAGAGTAGCGGCGGACAAGGAAATCGTGGAATGCGAGAATTGCTCGCGTATGCTCTATATCTGACGGTATTCCGACAATATTAGAGTGGATCAGATGATCGCGGTGTAAATACGAGGAAAGTCCGAGCTCCACAGGACAGGGTGCCGGATAACACCCGGTGAAGGCGACTTCAAGGAAAGTGCAACAGAGATATACCGCCCTGCCAAGGCAGGGTAAGGATGGAAAGGCGAGGTAAGAGCTCACCGGCCTTCGGGCGACCGAAAGGCCCTGTAAACCCCACCCGGAGCAAGATTGATAGTGAAGCATAACGGCGGTCCGTCGGCTTCCGTGTAATCGCTTAAGCCCGCTCGGTAACGGCGGGAATAGATAGATGATCATCCAATACAGAACTCGGCTTACAGATCCAGCTCTATATTTTATAAACTGAAACATCTTTATGCCTCGCGCCGTATTCCGGCGTCCGGCGTGGGTGTTTCTTTTTTATTGCCGTTTTCCGGCGCGCCGATGCGATTGCGTTTGGAAATACGGCGCAGTGATGCCAATCGGCGTGCAATCTGCGTGCAATTGGCGTGCAATCGGCGTTTGTAAAATAAAAAGCGGGGCTTAAAGCATCCGCTTAACGGTTTATTTAATGACGTTTCTGAATTTGCCGCTGCCGGAGAGATTGAAAAAATCGGTCTGGCGCAGAGCCTCGTACAGCACTATGGCCACGGAATTGGATAAGTTAAGGCTGCGCGCGGCCTCCAGCATGGGGATGCGTATGCAGCTCTCCAGATTGTTAAGCAGCAGCTCCTCGGGCAGCCCGGCCGTCTCCTTGCCGAAGATAAGGTAGTCGTCTTTTTCGTACTTTACCGAAGTATACGCCGCCGGAGCCTTGGTGGTGCAGAACCAGAAGCGTCCCTTGCATTTGTCAGCAAATTCCTCCCATGAGGAGTAATACCTGATGTCCAGCATGTGCCAGTAATCCAGCCCGGAGCGCTTCAGATGCTTGTCATCGGTGGAAAAGCCCAGCTTGCCCACAAGGTGCAGCGTGGATGCGGTGCAGGCGCAGGTGCGGGAAATATTGCCGGTATTCTGCGGTATTTCCGGCTCTACAAGCACTATGTTCATTGTTTTTTAAGATCCTCCAGGAAATACGATATGCGCTTCATGGCTTCCTTGATGCTGTCCATGCTTGCGGCGTAGGAGCAGCGCACATAGCCCTCTCCGCTGGGGCCGAAGGCGTTGCCGGGCACTACGGCTATCTTGTAGGAGTTAAGCAGCCGCGTGGCAAATTCTTCACTGCCCAGACCGCTGCTTTTTATGCAAGGGAACACATAAAACGCACCCTTTGGCTCAAAGCAGTCCAGCCCCATGTCGTTAAGGCTTTTAAGGATATATCTGCGCCGCATATTGTAGGAGTTGCGCATCTTGACCACGTCGTCAAAATCGTTGAGCATATTGGAGTTGAGCGCCTCGCATGCAGCCGCCTGACTCATCGTGGAGGTGCACATGATAACATACTGGTGTATTTTGAGCATGGGCTTTACAAGCTCGGGCGGGGCAGCAAGGTATCCGATGCGCCAGCCCGTCATGGCAAAGGCCTTGGAAAAACCGCTTATAAGCACGGTGCGCTCCTGCATTCCGGGTATCTGCGCTATGGAGGCGTGACTGCCGTCGTATGTAAGCTCGCCGTAAATCTCGTCCGCAATCACTACGATATCGGTATTGCGGATGACATCGGCTACGGCCTGAAGCTGCTGCCTTGTCATAATGCCGCCCGTGGGATTGTTGGGGTAGGGAAGAACAAGCGCCTTTGTCTTATACGTTATGACCTTTCTTAGGTTTTCCGCTGTAACGGTAAAGCCGTCCTGCGCAAATGTGGGCAGGGGCACCGCCTTG
>JAQXIQ010000096.1 GCA_029007865.1 Bacillota bacterium | reverse complement strand
ATGATGGCGGCTTCGGAGTGAGTTCCGTCAATCTCGGGTACGCACTTAAAGCCGGGTGCTGCGATTATGGTAAAGTCGGGCTGGTAGTTTTCCAGCTGCTCGGCCGTGGGACGGATAAGCAGATCGTGTATGAACAGGTTCTGGCTGGCCAGCTCGTTTACAATGCGGAAGCGCTTTGTATACTTGGGGTCAGCGCCTGCAAAGCCGTCAAAAAGGAAGATTTCCCTGTTCTGCAGGTAGGCCACCATTTTGTCGTATATCTTGTCAAAGGTTTCCGGAGCCATAGGTACATTGACATTGCCCCAGGCGATCTCATCGTGAATGGAGGGATAGTCCACGACAAACTTGTCATCGGGGGAGCGGCCGGTATACTTGCCTGTATTTACTACCAGAGCACCGGTGTTGCTCAGCTTACCCTCTTTTCTCTCAAGAGCCTTTTCTACCAGCTCGGCCGGGCCCAGATTGCGGTATACGGCGGTTGGATTGATGATTCCCAGTTTCTCTAATCCATAAGTGTTCATGCAGGAAATCTCCTTTCAAAAATTCATAATTTAATAAATGAAGGTAAGTGCGCACAACGCGGTGCCATCGTCCCCCATTATTATTATCTTCGAATATATTATATTCATCAGAGCCTGAGGTGTCAAGTGTATTGGAACATTATTTTGCAGGATTGCTGTGATTAATCCTGCATTTTTTAACAGTCCATGACTTAATTATGTCTAAAAAGAAAAGTATTATGCAGGGCAGCGTTAAAAGGGCAGCAGGTAGGTCTCCGGTGACCGAATACGGTGTGCGGCCGTCGAGAAAGGCTACGCATCCGGTCAGGCTGCCCCGCGTGTAGGTTTCCAGCTGCGCCATTATCTCTCCGTCCGGAGCGATAATGGCGGTAATGCCGCTGTTGCCCGACCGCACCAGATACCGGCCGTTTTCCACCGCCCGGAGTCTGGCGTGCGAGAGATGCTGCCTCAGCGCCGATGAAGTGCCGAACCAGGAATCATTGGTTATCATGGTTATAAGCTCGCTGCCCATAGCCGTCGCCCTGAGCTGCAGCCAGGGCTGTATGGATTCGTAGCATATTATTCCGTTAAGGCTGCCGCAGGGGGTCTGAAAAACCGCGGTTTCCCGCCCGTGCAGCAGGTCGCGGCCCGCAAGCCCTTCAAGCACTCCGGGCAGGATTATGCCTATAACTTCCTTAAATGGGGTATATTCGCCCATCGGCACCAGCAGCTGCTTGGCATAGGGCCGGCTCACGGTGCCGTCGGGATATATTACCTGCATCACATTATAAGTGCCCTCCGCCGTGTTATGCATGGCGCCTACCACAAGAGTGACATCATATTCTTTGGTAAAATCACTCATCTGCCGCACATAGGACGGATATTGCGAAAGGTCTACGGGTATGGCGGTTTCCGGCCATATCACCAGGCTCGTGTTTTCCGTAACGCCGCTGCGCGAGAGCTCAAGATAGGTCGTGAGCATTTTGTCAACGGTGGTGCTCCACTTGCTGTTGCTGGGGAAGTCGCCCTGTACTATCAGCACTTCGGTACTTGCTTCCGTGCTTTTTACCGCCGCCATATTGATGCAGCCTCCGACGGTGTTGCAGACAAACAGCAGTACCGCCGCCCCGGCGCAGAGCAAGCACCGGCGCGTCTGCTTTGAGCGCAAAAGCTGCACCGCATACGCAAGCAGGGCGTTTATAAGAACGATTATAAAGGAGACAAATACGCTTCCAAATAGCGCCGCGCTTTGCACAAAGGGCAAAAACGGCACCGCAATGTTGGCAAGGCGACCCCAGGGGAACGCCAGGTCACCCATGCTTCCGATTATCAGCTCGCCCGAAATATACATTGCCGACACAAGGAGACAGTCATATACTTTCCCCCTGAGCGCCCGGGAGAGCAGAGTCATGGGCAGGGCGTGAGCCAGTCCCATGATCAGGCTTACCGCAAGTACGGCAAGCGTCATTATTATATATGCTCCCACTGTCCCCGTGTTTGGAGCCAGGACCGGCACCAGCTCATAGAGCCAGAGCAGGGTCAGAGAATAATAGGAAAGGCAGAATATAACGGTATAACAAAACACCCTGCGCGCCTTATGCCTCTTTTGCAGCAAAACCGAGCAGAAGGGTATAAGCGCGAAGAGGCACAGCCACCACAAAAATTCAAACCGGTATGCAAGTGCAAGCAAAATACCGGACAGCACAGAGGCGGCGCGGGGAAAATCCGACATTGTTTTGTTGGCAAAGACATCTTTTAAGCGTTTCATATAAGTATTTTATCAAAAATATCATCATAATGCAAACAATAATAAAGCCTGCTGCCGATGTTTGCGGCGTGGCTGTTGAAAATTGCCGGATTGTATGCTATAATAAAGCAGTCCGAGATTTCAGAAAGGGCGCTCTGCATCCGCGGAGCGGGTGGACGGAATGTTCAAAAAGATAGTAAAGTTTACTTTGTATACCGTAGGAGGGATTAACCTCGGCGTAGCGTCAGCGTTTTGCCCCTTGTTCCTGGCGATATTTTTCGCATTGAGCAACAGCCTGTATGTGGCTTTGCCCCTGAGCGCCGGGCTGTGTGCGCTGATAGTAACGGCGATATATCTGCTGCATTTTTACAGGCGCAAACAGGAGCATGACAGCCCGGATTACAGGGTAAGCGGCGCGTATGTCGGCTTTGTGCTGGGCGCCTTGGCAGCCATTGTAATTGTTATTACCATGGCAAGCGCCGGACCGGAGGGCCCGATAACAGGGTATTAAAGAGGACCGTGCCGGATAAAAAGCAGAGAGGAGCAATATATATGGAAATTAAAATCAAAAAGCTGCGCCCCGGAGCGGTTATTCCGGTACGCGGCTCGGAATATGCCGCAGGCTATGACCTTTACGCCTGCCTTGAAAACAGTGTGGTAATAGAGCCGCATACCACCGTCAAAATAGGTACGGGGCTTGCCATAGCGGTGCCCGAGGGCTATTTCGGGGCGGTTTTTGCGCGCAGCGGAATGGCTGCAAAGCAGGGGCTCAGGCCGGCTAACTGCGTAGGCGTGTGCGACAGCGACTACCGCGGCGAATACATAGTTGCGCTGCATAACGATACCGACACCCGGCGCACGGTGGAAAACGGAGACCGTATAGCTCAGCTTGTAATATTGCCGTTTATGGCGGCTGATTTTGTGCAGACCGACGAGCTGGACGACACCTCCCGCGGCAGCGGCGGGTTCGGCTCCACAGGCAAATAGTCATGCCCGCTGCGGCGAATGCCGCCGCTTGAACATACGGCGGACCGGACGGGCGCGCGGTAATCGGAATAAGCGGCAGACATAATAAAAACATACCCCCGCGGTACGGAATATTCCGGCTTGCGGGGGTTTACTGTATATACGGCAGCAGATAAATACAAGGCACAAAGTTCCGGTATGCGCTCAGTCCCTCCAGGACAGGGCTCCGTCGGCGTTCAGCCCTCCGGGACAGGGCTCCGTCGGTGTTCAGCCCTTCCAGGGCACAGGCGCTCCGGCGGCAAGAGAGGCCGGCACGTCCAGTATGCGCTGGTTGGAGGAGCCCCGGAAGCGCAGCGAGATATCCTTCAGGCTTTCCACAAAGCGTCCGTCCACAAGCACGTCAAGCATGGACAGTATTTCGGCGGTTGCCTCACAGTGCGGGTGCGAGCCCGGCGTCAGAAGCTCCTCAAACGTAAAGCCGCTGAAGGCCCATACCGTCTTGTCCGGCAGGGCGGCGCGCACCTCCTTTATAAAGGGCAGCAGCGCGCGCTGATTGCAGGGTTCAAACGGTTCCCCGCCCAGAAGAGTAAGTCCGCTTATGTAATCCGGACGCAGCAGCTCAAGCAGGTGTTCCTCGGTTTCCCGGGTAAAGGGTTGCCCGTAGTCAAAATCCCATGTCTGCTTCTGGAAGCATCCCGGACAGTGATTGGTGCATCCCGATACAAACAGCGTTACGCGTACCCCTTCGCCGTTTGCAATGTCGCAGTTTTTTATCTCGGCGTAATTCATTACAGATGCAGCACCCGTTCCTTTATTTCCTGAGTGCGGCCCTGGTTCCAGAACTGCGAGCCTATATAACCGCAGGTGCGGCGGGCTACATTCATTTTAGACTGGTCGGTATTTCCGCACTTGGGACATTTCCAGATGAATTTGCCGTCCTCTTCCACAATTTCTATCTCTCCGTCATAGCCGCATTCCTGGCAGTAATCCGATTTGGTGTTGAGCTCTGCGTACATGATGTTATCGTAGATAAAGCGGATAACGGTAAGCACAGCTTCAATGTTGTTCTGCATGTTGGGCACTTCCACATAGCTGATGGCTCCGCCCGAGGACAGGTGCTGGAACTGTGCTTCAAAGCGCAGTTTTTCAAACGCATCAATTTTTTCCGTAACATGTACGTGATAGCTGTTGGTAATGTAACCCTTATCGGTCACTCCGGGGATTATTCCGAAGCGGCGCTGCAGGCATTTTGCAAACTTGTATGTCGTGGACTCAAGCGGCGTGCCGTAGATGGAGAAAGCGATATCGGTCTGAGCCTTCCAGTTGTTGCAGGCGTCGTTCATCTTCTGCATAACGGAAAGGGCAAACGGCGTGGCGCTGGGGTCGGTGTGGGATTTGCCCGTCATGTATTTTACGCACTCGTACAGACCGGCATAGCCCAGGGAAATGGAGGAATAGCCTCCGTAGAGCAGCTTGTCTATGGTTTCTCCCTTCTTGAGGCGTGCGCAGGCGCCGTACTGCCAGAGTATCGGGGCCGCGTCGGACAGCGTGCCCTTGAGCCTGTTGTGACGGCACATAAGGGCGCGGTAGCACAGCTCCAGACGCTCGTCAAAAATCTTCCAGAACTTTTCAATGTTGCCGCCGGAGGACAGGGCTATATCCACAAGATTCAGCGTCACTACGCCCTGATTGAAACGGCCGTAGAACTTATAATTGCCGTTTTCGTCCTTCCACGGCGCCAGCGCGGAGCGGCAGCCCATAACCGGGAAGCAGTTGCCCTCCTTGAGCTCCTTCATCTTCTTTTCCGATATATAGTCGGGTACCAGGCGCTTTGCGCTGCATTTTGCGGCAAGCTCGGTAAGATAGTAGAACTCCGAGCCCTTCTGCACGTTGTCCTCCTGCAGGACGTATATCAGCTTGGGGAAGGCCGGGGTTATCCAAACTCCGTCCTCGTTTTTCACTCCGCGGTAGCGCTGCAGCAGTATCTCCTCGATGATCATGGCAAGGTCCAGCTTTTCCTGCCGGCTTTTGGCCTCATTGAGATACATAAATACGGTGACAAAGGGGGCCTGCCCGTTGGTGGTGAGCAGGGTAACCACCTGATACTGTATGGTCTGTACGCCCTTGTTGACCTCGGCGCGCAGCCGCTTTTCCGTTATGGAGGTCAGCTTTTCCTCATCGGGGGCGCAGCCCAGCTCCTCCATCTCCGCCATTACGTCGCGGCGTATCTTTTCCCGGCTTATCTGTACAAAAGGAGCCAGATGGGCAAGGGATATACTCTGTCCGCCGTATTGATTGGAGGCCACCTGAGCTATTATCTGCGTGGCGATATTGCAGGCGGTAGAGAAGCTGTGCGGCTTTTCTATCATGGTGCCCGAGATAACGGTACCGTTGTTGAGCATGTCCTCAAGGTTTACAAGGTCGCAGTTATGCATGTGCTGCGCAAAATAGTCCGCGTCATGGAAGTGTATAAGCCCCTCCTCGTGCGCCTTGACTATATCCGGGGGCAGCAGTATGCGGTTGGTGATGTCCTTGCTCACCTCGCCTGCCATGTAATCGCGCTGCACGCTGTTTACAGTGGGGTTTTTGTTGGAGTTTTCCTGCTTTACTTCCTCATTGTTGCACTCGATAAGGCTTAAAATCTTGTCGTCGGTGGTATTGCTCTTTCTGACCAGACTGCGGGTGTAGCGGTAGGTGATATACTGCTTGGCCACCTCAAAGGCACCGTGAGCCATGATCTGCTTTTCCACAAGATCCTGTATCTCCTCCACGGACATGGCACGGTTGACCTTCTGGCAGGCGATCTCAACAGACTGAGCGATGCGCTGTATCTGCAGCGGCGTCATTCTTACGCTTTCTTCGGTTGCCTCGTTTGCTTTGGTTACGGCAACTATTATCTTTGTGATGTCAAAGGTGACCTCGGCGCCGTTTCTCTTGATGATTTTCATAATATACCCCTCCGAACCCGCCGCGCCGCACCCGCGTGGCTCTGTTTGAATTATATTTGATGTATTATTAAAATGTGCGGATAATTACCGGTTTTAACTGTACGGCACAACACTTGTATATATAGTATGTGAATGTGTAATATTCAGGATACTGTTACTAAGTATTGTGACTGTGTGATATATAATACACCATATATTGATAAATTGCAATAGTTAAATTGAAAATAATTAAAAAAATAAATAAATAACGATACGCTTTTTAAGAGCGGACGTCTGCCGGATGAAAAACAACTGCACGGCAAAAATCCGCAAATAAATCCCAGAGCATAAAAAGACCTTTCGGCTGCGGAGCTTTTGCGGTAAAACAAAAGAGCCCCGCGCGTCGGCGCGGGGCACAAAAGCGTATCGGAAATAAGCCGAAGCATCAGAGCATGGACTCGTAGAGCTTTTTGATCTCGTCCACGCTGGTGGGTCTGGGGTTGCCTCCGGTGCAGACGTCCTTAAAGGCGGATTCGCTCAGGAAGTCAAGGTCCTCCCTCTTAACGCCCACTTCGGTAAGGGTCTTGGGAATGTTGACATCGGTGGAGAGCTTGCGGACGGCGTCCACAGCGGCCTTGCGGTACTGCTCCGGAGTCATGCTCTCGGTGCCCTCCACACCCATGGCCTTGGCGATGTCTCTGTACTTTTCTCCGGTGTACTCGGCATTGTATTCCATAACGGTGGGCAGGATGATGGCATTGGCTACGCCGTGGGGGGTATCATATACAGCGCCCAGAGGATGAGCCATGGAATGAACTATGCCAAGGCCCACATTGGAAAAGCCCATACCGGCTATATACTGTCCCAGAGCCATGCCTTCGCGTCCCTCGGGCTCTCCGGCAACGGCGCTGCGCAGGGAGCGGGAGATGATCTCGATGGCCTTGAGCTCCACCATGTCGCTCATTTCCCACGCGCCCTTGGTGATGTATCCCTCAATGGCATGGGTAAGAGCATCCATTCCGGTGGCGGCGGTGAGGCCTTTGGGCATGGAGGACATCATATCGGCGTCAATAACAGCCACAACGGGGATATCGTGGGGGTCTACGCAGACGAACTTGCGCTTGTTCTCAACGTCGGTGACAACATAATTGATGGTAACCTCGGCGGCGGTGCCTGCGGTGGTGGGAACAGCGATTATGTCAACGCATTTGTTTTTGGTGGGAGCAGTGCCCTCCAGGGAGCGTACATCGGCAAAATCCGGGTTTTTGATTATGATGCCGATGCCCTTGGCGGTATCCATGGCGCTGCCGCCGCCGATAGCCACAAGGCAGTCGGCTCCGGCTGCCTTATAGGCTGCTACGCCGTTCTGTATATTTTCAATGGTGGGGTTGGGCTTAACCTCGTCAAATACCTGGTAGGCTATTTTGGCATCATCCAGCACCTTGAGCACCTTGGTGGCCACCTTGAACTGCATAAGGCTTTTATCGGTTACTACCAGCACCTTTTTGAAGCCCCTGTTTCTGACCTCGTCTGCAATTACGCTTATGGCTCCTGCTCCGAAATAGGAGGTTTCGTTGAGGATAAATCTGTTTACCATAAATATTCCTTTCTGAAGCGGACTTTTATGCTGCGCTTCTCCAAAATATATTTGCGTTTCAATACGCACCTTTTTTATCGATAATATTATACCCTTTTTATTTATTTCTGTCCACCGAAACAGCGGAAAATTTTGCTCAAAGCACGGAATTTTCGGTAAATAAATTGTAAACACGGTTAAGACGGCACAGATTCAGGCCGGACCGGCGCCGTACGACCGATTTTTGCTGCGGCAGGTATATCAAGGGAAGCATGACAATAGACTTTAGATAGCCGATTGTAAAAGTCAACGGTTTTAAATGAAATCCGTTTTTTCGGCGGGGTGGGCGCCCCAAAAACACCCCCCGGGCGTGCCACGGGGGTCCGC
>JAQXIQ010000095.1 GCA_029007865.1 Bacillota bacterium | reverse complement strand
CGCTCAGGCACCGGAAGCTGCCGAAAACCCGCAGGAGCCACAGCCCGCTCAGGAAGCCGCAAATTCCGTTCCCGACGCAGTGCAAAGCCCGAAGACCGATGCGCAGGACGGCAAACAAGCCGCGGAGGCGTTTACCCAGTTTGGCAGAAAGAGCCGAATCTCCCCGGAAGACAGGAGCGAGCTTTTACGCAAAGCTTTGTTAAAGAGCGGCGGAAACTAAGCTTTTTACACAATATATATTCCGCTTTCACTAAACAGGCACGGCATTACATGATTGCCGGGCAGCCCGTCTCCGTTGCAGATACTTTATTGAGCATCCGCGTCTGCCAAAAAATGCTTGACAAATAAATAAGCGGATGATATTATATGCGCGAAAAAAATAGCGTTGCCAAACCTGCAGAAATGCAGGGACGGAAAGCCTTGGAGTCTAAAGCCAAAAGCAATGACAGTCCGGTTGCAAATCAGATGATTTTGCACGGACTGTTTTTATGTGTAAAACCAAAGGAGTGAACCATTATGAAAAAAACACTTTCGTTTTTGCTTGCGTTAATGATGCTTGTTGCCGTAATTCCGGTATTGGGTGCAAGCGCATACGCCGCCGGGAACGAAGCGGCCGAGATTGCTTATTCCGACCATTTAACATACAACAGCAAAACAGGCTATGATTATGACATCACAGACAGCTCTATCGCCTGGGTAAAACAGGCTACCGGCGCTTTGATCTGGGTTCCCGCAAACGACACCCGCAGTGACAGCGAAATTATCCAGCAGGCAAAAAACGCTGATCCTTCACTGGCAAACGCCACAAAAACATTTGCTGTTCTGAAGGGCGAGGGCACCGGCCGCACCCCCAATACAAACGGTTCAAAAGCAACCGTTACCGTATATACCGATACCGACGGCAACCTCATTATGAGTATAAACGGCGCATACAGCCACTTTGTCAAAGGTACTTCGGCCGGCAGCACCCAACCCACGGAGCCTGAAGATCCTCCTTTTTCCGAGGACGGCGAAAAGGTGGAAATCAGAATTGACACTCCTAAAAAAATGGCTGTTAAGTTTGCCGACGGCACAGTTTACTACGGCGGCGAAATAAAGGAAATTGTTGTCGGCAAGGAGTATGTCTTCCAGATGTGCTCGGTCAACTGGGAAAACGGCATTTATGATGAAAACGGCAACGGTATCTGCGGAACGGTTGTCTATCGGATGAAGGTTGTCCATGCAGACGAATTCCTGACGCTCAGGGAAGCAGCCCTGAACGACCCGGAGAGATACACTGTCAAGGGTATGGACATCATCGATAACGATTCCAAAACAATTATCATCAACTGTGACGCCGCGAATTTCCATCTTGAAACAGATGTCAACAATTTCTTCGTTGCTTACAGGTTCCATTTCCGGAACGGAGACTATAACAAGCAGACCGGCATCAAAAATGTCGTCAATACGCCCCTTGAAAGTCTTTCTGTAAACCTTCCTCTGGGTACAACGGTTCAATGCGACGCCTATAAGGGATATCAGCAGATTGACAGCGACAATGTGCTGATCACCCTCAATAACGGAGAGGGTAAATATGCGGATGTATATCTCTCCAGCGTAAACGATTACACCTGGAATCACTAAAGCTCATTCCCGTTAAAATCAAGACAGCGTGTCAAAGCATCAGAGCTTCTCACGCTGTCTTTTTTTGACCTGAAACGAAACCTCTATTACCGTCGGTGTAAAATCCGGATGCGTGCTTGAACCCACAAGAGTATTTTGCCAGCAAAATATTCAGAATATGCCGAATGTGAAATAATATCCTTCAGACATTGTAATTTTCCGCTTACGCGGAAAGTGAAATGAAAAAATCCCCTCACCGCCGCAGCGATTTCACACGCCGCAGGCGTATTTCACGCCTGCAGGGCATTTCACAAATCCCGCAAGGGATTAATTTTGCCTAAAAGAAACACCATTTGTCTGGTTGACAAATGGTGTTTCTTTTCTGGTGCGGAGAACGGGACTTGAACCCGTATGGTTGCCCACACGCCCCTCAAACGTGCGCGTCTGCCAGTTCCGCCACCCCCGCAGATTTGCCGCAGCGCAATCGCGCCGACAACACAGGTTATTTTATATAAAACCCTTAAAAAAGTCAAGCACTTTATTGCTTATTAAGCAATAAATTTTTCAGTTTTTCCGCCGCCGGAAGAAGCACACCGCCCAGCGCATTTCCCACAGTCATAATACCCAGATAACACAGAGTATACACGCTCCACACATTTGCCGCGGAGAAATAAAACATATTGGCAACGCAGTGCTCAAAGCCGCAAAGTATAAACACGGAAACGCAGAGAAATACCGTAATATATTTTCCTACCGGGTGTTCTATTCTCTTAAAGCCGTCCACCGCTATGTACATAAGCAGGCCGCACAGTATGCTCAGCAGCAGTATGCTCAGCGGCGCATCGTTGAGCTTTACGATACTCAGCTCAATGGCGCGCTGCAGCGCCGCAGTAGCTCTGGTAAGGCGCAGCGCATATCCTACAGCCGCTGTCCCCGCAAGGTTACCTGCCCATACAAGCAGGCAGAACAACAGGTATCTCGGCTTATTGTTTACCGCATAGCCTATTTTGCCGGTAAAGAGGTTAAATCCGCATTGCAGTATCACTATAAGCCCTATTGCAAAGAGCAGAGCCCCTACAACGCTGTTTTGCACCGAGAGATATACCGTCCCTCCGATACCTATCATTATCCCGGCAAACACCGCATATAAAAAATCGGCAACCGCCTTTTTCATTCCCCGATACCGCCGCCCGTGCGGGCAGCTTTCCCCTTTCGCCTGTTTTTCCCGGTATGTCTTCCTGCTTCTGTTACGGCTCGGCGGTAATTTCCGCAGTACCGGCGCCGCAGCAAGCCATAATATCCCCGGGCTTTGCCTTTATCTGGCTGCCTAAACAGCCTCCGCTTATAAAAATGTAACCGCATTCCTCCGCGGAAGCGTCAAACAGAGTAGTAAAGCTTTTTTTCATGCCTATGGGCGTACAGGCTCCGCGCATATAGCCCACGGTTTCCAGCAGTTTTGCCGTCTGCAGCATGGAAACGGATTTTTCCTTTACCGCTGCGGCGGCTTTTTTAAGGTCCAGCTCTTTGCAGACCGGGATCACAAAAACATATATCCCGCCGCCTGCGCCCACGGTAACCAGGGTCTTGAACACATGCCGCGGGTCCTGACCCATAAGCGCCGCTACCTGCCCGCCCTCCAGCGCCTTTCCCTCATGCGGGTACTGGAATGTCTGATAGTCAACTTTGTGCCTGTCAAGTATCCGCATTGCGTTTGTCTTTTTCATCGCAGCCCGCTACCTCGCGTATTACTCTCATAATATTCTCCGTGCCCTTTCCGCTCTTTGAAGCACGCATGTTTCTCCTGTACACCTCGCGGTTATTATAAACGCTGTCCACGGCATTTATCAGGCTCTGAGGGTTCATATCCTCCTGCAGCAGTACGTCGCAGTAGCCGTGCTTTTTGAAGTCCTCAGCGTTATCCACCTGATCTCCGCGCGAAGCGTTTTTGGACAGCGGAATAAGCAGCATGGGCTTGCACAGGGTCAGAAACTCGTTTATGCTGTTGCTGCCGGCCCTGGAGACCACCATATCGGCAAGGGCAAGATAATCCGCCAGTTCCCTGTCTGCATACTCGGACTGAACATATCCGCCGCGGTCAAGCCCCGGCTCAACATTGCCCGCTCCGCACAGGTGTATAATATTGTATCGCTTCAACATTTCATTCAGCACCGCCCTGAGCGCCTCATTTATGACCCTGGCTCCACTGGAACCGCCCATAAACAGCACTACCGGCTTATCGTCAAAGCCCAAAGCACTCTTGGCGCGCTGCGCGCTGCCCTCAAGCAGTTCGGCGCGTATGGGCGAGCCCGTAACCGCCACCTTGGCCCGGTCAAAGCTCCGTCCGGCCGCCTCAAAGGTAACGCAGATCTTTTTTGCAGCGCCAGCGCTGAGCTTTGTAGCCAGCCCGGGCGTCATATCGGATTCATGTATGACGGTGGGGATTTTCCGGCTTTTGGCGGCCAGTACCACGGGCACCGCCACATACCCTCCCTTGGAAAACACCAGGTCGGGCTTTATCTCTTTTAGCAGCTTTTTGGACTGCGATATCCCCTTGAGCACCTTGAACGGGTCGGACAGGTTTTTAAGATCAAAGTACCTGCGCAGCTTACCCGAGGTTATGGTATGGTACGAAACTCCCTCCGCCTGTGAGATAAGCCGTTTTTCTATCCCTTCCGTTCCTATATAGTGTATATTCCAGCCCTCGGCTCTGAGCAGCGGAATGATTGCCAGATTAGGCGTGACATGTCCGGCGGTCCCGCCGCCGGTAAGAACTATGGTCTTCATGCGATAACAAAGCGCCGCGCCTGCCGCAGCGGCGCATCCTCCCAAATATAATATTCTGCTCTCCGCTGGGTCACCCGCGGACAGCAAGGCATCTACAGCTCCGCCGGGATTCTTGCCCTTTCCACGCTGCGGTCACCCGCGGACAGCCAGGCATCTACTCTTCCCTTTTTTCCCGGGTAATCATTATATCGGCATAGGGCAACGTTTCTATCCACCTGCAGTATTCGCGCCACTCCTCCAGCTTATGCGCTCTGCGCGCCCTGTACATTCCGGAAAGGTTTTCGTAATTCATGGTAACGGTACGCATCTGGTTATAGCCGGAGGGCAGCAGCTGTATCATGCTGTACCATTCCGTCCTGCCCTTATCCTTGATATAAGACAGCCTCAGGCTCTCCAGACACTCAATAACCTTATCCAGTGCCTCCAGTGCGCTGCCGTTCATCTGCTCGCAGGAAAAATCCGCCCTTTCAAAGGGTTTTGCATGTATCTTGTGCATGGTGCTGGTGGAGTTTGCCACCGTCCCCACCTTGTATGTATCAAACTCCTTCCACCAGTAAATGGGCGCCGTTATATCGGCGCTGACAAATATCTGGCGGATAAATTTGCGGTGGTCGCTGCCCGCGGCGCACAGTCTGTCCGCCAGGCTGAGGTCATTGGGGCCCAGCACAAACCTGCCTTCGTCATCATAGCCGCTGTCCATTCTCTCCCAACTGTTTAACGGATTGCGCGCCCCGCGTATGGCATTGTGTAAATTCATCACTTCAACGCGTTGGATTTTAATCATGTTTCCGACCTTACCCTTTCAAAAATATCTCCGACCCCGCCCCGCCCGCACCGCCGCGGAAAAACGGGCGCAGACAGAGCTATGCTTCAAACTCCAGATTGAATCTTGCCATTCTTGCCTCCAGCCTGCCCAGCTCCTTGGCCGGGATAACGGCGCTTATGCGGGTACCGCTTTCCCCGTATTCCTGGGACTGTACGCAAAGGCATATTTCATGGATATATGCAAGCAGCTCTCCGGCGCTGTAAGGCACGGTGATGCTGACCGTTCTGTTGCCCTCATTCAGCTTATCCGAAATAACCTGCTTCAGCTCCTCCATGCCCTGTCCGCTCAGCGCCGAAACATATACGGCGCCCTTTACCGTCGGCGGCTCGTCCGCCGCGTCGCATTTATTTATCACGGTAATGCGGGGTATGTTCTGCGCTCCTATTTCGCACAGTACCTGCTCCACGGCCTCCATCTGCCGGAACATATCGGGATTGGAGCCGTCACAGATATGCAGCAGCAGGTCGGCGTATACCGTTTCCTCCAGAGTGGAGCGGAACGCGTCCACCAGCTGATGCGGCAGTTTTTTGATAAACCCTACGGTATCGGTAATGCACACATCTGTGCCCTTGCCCAGACTGCAGCTGCGCGTAAGAGG
>JAQXIQ010000094.1 GCA_029007865.1 Bacillota bacterium | reverse complement strand
GTATCTCATAGGCTATATTGCCGCCGTATCTGCGCTGCTGCGGGGTAAGCTCCAGCCGCAGATTGGCCGAGCCGATATACTCGCCGTTGTCTATCAGCCAGTAGGTATAAAAGGGCTCGTAGCCCTCTCCGGGCTGTGACGCCGCGGCAAGCCTGCGTATCATATTGCGGGCGTCGGTGAGGGTCTCTATATCGTAGAGCATACCGCCGTTTTTCCTGTAAGCAAGGCAAGCCTCCAGGAAGGAGCGGTCGTACTCCGGGTCGGGCAGGGTAAGAAAGGCGGTGCCCGACGGAATGCAGGGCTCGGGCAGTGCCGACAGGCGCTTTTGTATTCCGCGCCGTATCAGCAGATTGTTGATAAGGCTGATAACGGAATAAATCAGCAGCAGTAATACTAACCCAAAAAGTACCGCCGTCAGCGGCGAGGAGAGATTAAAGAATATCAGCAGGGAGCAGACGGCGCATATCACGGCGGACACGGCGTCGTAAAGCGCCAGGGAGGTGAAAAAGCCCTTGCGCTGGGTGTAATATGCGCGCTTGTAAAAGGCGCCCGTATAGTAGTGCTTGCCCTTGGCGCAGCAGAAATAGTGCAGGTATCCGTCGGAGCAGACATAGTTCCAGCCGCACAGCTGAGTGTAGCGCAGGGTCTCGTTTATGTTGGCCGACAGATATTCCACATGATATTCCAGCTCCGCAGGCTCCCGGCGCGCAAAGGTAAAGCGGTGCCCGCGGACGCCGCGGAGAAAGTAGCCCCGTCTGCTCATGGCAGAGAGCCACGAGCATATTGCGTCAAAATTCCATTTGCCGACGCGATAGCGGCGAAAAAGCTTTTCTTCCTGCATAAGGCGTATCAGGCATCCTTTCCCGCAAGCCTGCGTATGGATTTCTGCAGGCGGATAAGGGGCAGCAGCTCCAGCACTCCGAACAGCGCCAGAGCGGCGCTCAGAACGGCGGAGAGCACGGCCAGCCACGGCTTGCTTGCGGCGTACTGCGCTATTCCCGCCACCGCAAAGACAAGGCCGGCAAACGCCAGCAGAAACCGCACGATATACATGGTGCGCATAAAGGACAGCTTTACCATGGTCACCTGCTTATCCATAGCCATGGTAAAGGGAGTGCCCTGGGGCGCGCTCAGCAGCACGAATTCCCCGAATGTCAGCACCGGCTCCCAGCCCGGCAGCTCCTTCAGGTGGTCAAACTCCACCGAGTTGTTCACCGGTATCATCTTGTAATCGGTTTCCGCTGGCTCGCCCTGCTCAAATACCAGCCATGCCGGAGTGATCTTTTTGATGTGCAGACCCTCTCCCGCCTGCTGAGTAAGGTATTCGGGCAGCTCCAGTATGTCACAGCTGTATTTTTTTGTCACAACGGTTTTTTTAGCGGTTGCACAGCTCATAAGCGTCACCGTGTCCTTTCCGGATAATGGTTGTTGTCATCGGGTATCAGTCCCCGGCGCGGGAATGGCACTTCATGGAGTTTTGCCCGGACGGCTCAAAGTATTCACGCCTCTGTTATTCCGCCTTTCCGGAATCCTTAAGGCGCTGCAGCACCTCCTTGAGTATAACGGAGGCGGTCTGCTGCTTTTTAAGCCCTGAGGTGTCCAGGGCGAATATGCTGTCGTCCCTCTGTGCCATGCGGCAGTAGCCCTCATAAACGGCGCGGTGGAAGTCGGCTCCGGCCTGCTCCATACGGTCCTGCTCGTCGGCTCCTCCCTTGCGGTTAAAGGACAGCTCCGGAGGCACCAGCAGCATAACGGTAAGGTCGGGCAGCACGCCCTGCGCGGCCACGGCATTTAAGCTGCGCACAAGCTCCTCGTCCAGCCCCCTGGCACAGCCCTGGTAGGCCTCGGTGGAGTGCGTATAGCGGTCGCATATTACGATGTGCCCACGCTCAAGGGCGGGGCGGATGACCTGCGTGACATGCTGTGCGCGGGCCGCCTGATACAGCAGCAGCTCGCTCAGCGGGCAAAGCTCGGAATTCTGGGCGCTCAGCACAATATCGCGCATCTGCTCGCTCAGCCTGCAGCCCCCCGGCTCCCGTGTTACCGTCACGCTGTAGCCCAGACTGTTGAGGGACTGCGTAAGCAGCCGCAGCTGCGTGCTTTTGCCGCTGCCGTCCGTCCCCTCAAAGGTGATAAAAAAACCCTTCATAATTGCGGTGCCGTCCTTTCAGAGCCTGTGGATGCCGCCTATGCAGCGCAGCGCCTGTTTGCAGTGCCGCGCCTGCGGCGCAGAGATATCTGCTTAAATTATACAACTTTTTTGCGCCGTATGCAACCGTTAAGAGAGCATGGCGCCGCTTTTGCCGGCACGGTCGCGCCGTCATTCCTCAAGCACGTCCGCGCGCCCGGGTCTCCGGCCTTGCGGTCTCGACCCTGCGCCGCCTGCGCGGCGCGCGCCCTTCGGCCGCCGGGCGCGCTCTGCCGCGGACTGTCTGCCTTCCAGAATTCCTGGTCTGACCGCCCGGTCGCGAACTTGCTTCTTTTAAAAGTTCTTTGTTTGACCGCCCGGTCGCGGGCTTGCTTCTTTTCAAAGTTCCTTGTTTGACCGCCCGGTTGCGGGCTTGCTTCTCTTCAAAAAACCTTATATGACCGCTACACAGCAAAATCAAAAAAATGC
>JAQXIQ010000093.1 GCA_029007865.1 Bacillota bacterium | reverse complement strand
GGAGCAATATTTCACAATTTTCGCAAGAAAATTATTTCACATTCACCACAGGTGAATATTTCACTAAATATACAAGTTGCGATTTTGTCCTATAAGCACAGAAAATCCTGAATGCAAAAGCGTTCAGGATTTTTACTTTTTGGTTTTATGAATACCACCTGATAAGCAGGTGGTTCCAAAGAGGCTTTTGCCGATGAACAAAATAAGCTACTATTATTTACAAATAGGCTCCGATACTGCTCCAAAGCGGTTATGGGCAAATACGCCCACAGAATACAGTGAACGGCGACTGCCGTAAAACACGGTACGGCGGCAATCATACTGCAATCCGCTGTGGCGGGAACAAGCGCGAGGGCGCGCGATACAGCACAAAAGCCGTTTTCGGTATATATTACAGTTGCAGAGACCCCGAACGCAGAAGCGTTCGGGGTTTTCGGTGGAAAGCCAGCGAAAAACAGTATTGATTTATCAAAGCACTCATAGTACAATATACTCAAAGAGAGGCGATTTGATGAAATTCAAGAGAAATGCGCTAATACTGTTGATTATAGGTATTTTGCTGCTGCTTGCGGGTTTTTTAACGCCCATAGTATACCGGATTCTTGTATCGGATAACGGGGCAACCGGTATTATCGGCGGCGCAAATGCCCCATCGTATATTTTTATGCTTAATACAATGTTCAGCGGCTTGCCCGCGGCCTTGGGCTTTCTGGGTGTAGGACTGGCTGTATCGTCCTGTTTTTGCCTGGTGTTTAATAGCACCGTCAGAAAGTATTGCGGCATGGAAACTTCGGCAATCTCGTTAGGGCTTTCGGCTGTCGGGGCGCTTGGTATCATGTGTTTTTTGGTGTGGTACTGGATGGCGGCGTTGGGCGCAAGCTCGGAATACCCTATACGGCATCCCGTAAGCATAATACTTGGCATACTTTGCTTTATAGCATTTGTTGTGTTAATTGTAATTTACATAAAAAAGCGCAAAGCCAATCGGTCTGCCAAAGGCCTAATAATAGATATTTTAACAAGCATAGTGTATTTTCCGGCGTTTTTCTTTTGCTTTTCCTGTTTGTACAATCTAGTGTGATTATATTATTCCGACACGGCAACATATATTCTTATGCGGGAAAGCACCGGCAAGCATCGGTGCTTTCTGCCCTGCGGCAGTGCCTGCGACAGATCAAAACAAAACGCTCGGGAGATCGGGGCGCTCAAAAGCCATTATACAGAATATCATCATCCCCGACAGGGCTGGAAGCTCTGCCGGGGATTGCTTTTTAAGCGCGGGCGCAGGGATTGTGCGGGGAGGGGTGCTTAAAAACACGGACATACCGATAAAAATATATCGGTATGAATAAATAGTGATTGCGTATATCGGGTTTGAGTGGTAAAATTTCAGCGCAGAACAGAAAAAGGGCGGTGTTCGGGAAAAATTTTTCGTTTTATTTGGCGGAAAAACGGGTTTTTGATTAAAATCGCTTTTTTAATATCGATTTATGTGGTATACTGTTCGCGGTAATGATTTAATGCCGGAAAATCGATTTTTTAGAAGGAGTTTGCCGGCCGTAACGCTGATTACTGAAATTTATACATATACTGAAAGGAAGCAAGGAAATGAGTCGTAAGGTAACAATTATCGGTGCCGGAAGTGTAGGAAGCACGATCACCTATACCATGGCGGTGAACGGACTGGCCTCGGAGCTTGTTCTGATTGACATTAACAAGGAGAAGGCGCTCGGTGAGGCTATGGATATCCAGCAGGGCACTCCGTTCTGCGCGCCCATCAAGATCTATGCCGGGGATTACAAGGATGCCGAGGGCTCCGATGTGGTTATCATTACATCGGGTATGCCCAGAAAGGCAAACCAGACCAGGATAGATCTTGCGCAGAATAATGTAAATGTTATTAAAGATATTGCAAAAGAGATAACAAAGCATGCGCCCGATGCGCTGTACATTATTGTAAGCAATCCGGTGGACGTGCTGACCTATGTGTTCTGCAAGGTCAGCGGCATTCCGGAGCACAGGGTAATAGGCTCCGGTACCATTCTGGACACCGCCCGCCTGCGTGCCCGTCTGGCGGAATATATGTCCATAAGCCAGAAAAACATTCATGCTTATGTTCTGGGCGAGCACGGTGACAGCTCCTTTGTACCGTGGTCCATTGCTCAGGTGGGCTGCATCAAGCTCAACGATTGCCGCCGCAGCATAACCAATGACCAGAAGCAGTGGGAGCTCAACTATGACGAAATAGAGCAGTATATGCGTACAAGCGGCTCACAGATAATCGGACGCAAGGGGGCGACATTCTATGCCATAGCGATTTCCGTCTGCCATATCGTGGAGACGCTCTTCGGAAGCACAAATAGCACCATGACGGTTTCTTCCATGATGCACGGCGAATACGGCATTGAGGATGTGTGCCTGTCCATTCCCTTTATTGTAGGCCCCAATGGTATAGCGGGACATGTGCTTCCGGCACTTACCGAGGATGAGGTAGTAAAGCTGCAGCACAGCGCAAGCGTGTTAAAGAACGTAATAAAACAGGTGGAGTTCTGATTCGGGACCGCCGGAAGCCGATAATCAAGGCTTCCGGCGTCCGAATATAACGCAGCAGGTCCGGGGCGGCGGTATGGATACCGATCCGTATTCGTGCAGCGGCGCCGAACCGAAAATGCAATAAAACCTTTGCAGAAGGACTTAAATTTTCAGCAAAAAGGAGGAAACCCTTTACGGGTGTTCTGTTATGACAATCAGTTATTATCCCGGATGTACCCTGAAGACCAAAGCCAAGGAGCTGGACAGATATGCGCGCAGTTCGGCGGCGGCTTTGGGCATTGAGCTGCAGGAGCTGGACCAGTGGCAGTGCTGCGGCGCATGCTATCCGCAGAGCAAGGACGAGATCGCTACCAGGCTTTCCGCAGTCAGAGCCCTTAATGCGGCATCGGAGGAGGGCGGCACGCTTGTTACCCTCTGCTCGGCATGCCATCATGTGCTTACCCGCGTCAACAGAGATATGAAGCTGGGCGGCGAGGTGGCGCAGAAGGCAAACAGATATCTGGAGCTTGAATACAACGGTCAGACCGAGGTGCTGCACTATCTGACAATGCTGCGCGACCGCGTAGGCTTTGACAACCTTAAGGCCAAGGTGGTCAACCCTCTCAAGGGCAGAAAGATAGGCGCATATTACGGCTGCATGCTGCTCAGACCCTCCAAGGAAATGAATTTTGACGACCCGGAAAACCCGTCCATCATAGAGGATTTCATACGCGCAATAGGCGCCGAGCCCGTTGTCTATCAGATGCGCAACGAGTGCTGCGGCGGATATGTTGCCATGAAGGATGAGGCGGCGGCCAAAAAGAACGTAAAGCGCATCATGGACAATGCCAGGAACAGCGGCGCTCAGGAGCTTATTACGGCTTGCCCGCTGTGCCTGTACAATCTTGATAAAAACGGCGACGCCGAAAAACTGCCGGTGCGGTATTTTACCGAGCTGTTGGCCGAAGCGCTGGGCGTAAAGGAGGTATAAGAGTTTATGCATATGACCAGTGAGCAAAAGAAGGAAGAGATCCGCCGCATGAGCGGAGTCGACACCAGAAAGTGCATGAAGTGCGGCAAATGTTCCGCATCCTGCCCCTCCTTTGACGAGATGGAGTATCATCCGCATCAGTTTGTGGCCATGGTAACCAAAGGGGATATCGACCGTCTTATGGCATCTCCCTCAATATATTATTGTCTTTCCTGCTTTGCCTGCGTAGAGCGCTGCCCCAGAGGCGTTGAGCCTGCGGCGGTGGTGGAAGCGATACGGAATATGGCGGAGCGTCAGCAGGGCGGGACATATCTGTCCCCCGACGAGATACCGGAAAAGATAGACGGAAGCGTTCCTCAGCAGGCGTTGGTCAGCGCGTTCCGTAAGTACAGAAAATAAAAAACCAGTATAGTTTGGGAGTGTATGATTTGCAAAGAATAGGTGTTTTTGTTTGTTGGTGCGGTTCCAATATAGCCGCAACGGTAGACGTAGCCCGCGTTGCAGAGACCATGAAGCATGAGCCGGGAGTTGTGTTTGCCGCAGATTACCAGTATATGTGCTCCGAAGCCGGACAGGGTATCATCCGCAATGCCATAAGCGAGCATAAGCTCACCGGCATAGTGGTTTGCTCCTGCTCGCCCAGGATGCACGAGGCTACCTTCCGCAAGACTGCCCAGAGAGCGGGTCTTAACCCGTACATGGTGGAGATAGCCAATATCCGCGAGCAGTGCTCCTGGATACACAAGGACAAAGAGGAGGCCACCGAAAAAGCCATTGTGCTGGCACGCGCTGCCGTGGCCAAGGTCAGCCTCAACGCGCCCCTGACCGCCGGAGAAAGCTCCGTTACAAAGCGCGCTCTGGTTATCGGTGGCGGTATTGCCGGTATACAGTCGGCCTTGGATATAGCCGAGGCGGGCTTTGAGGTGGACATTGTGGAAAAGGAGCCCACCATCGGCGGAAAGATGAGCAAGCTGGACAAGACCTTCCCCACTCTGGACTGTTCGGCGTGTATTCTTACGCCTAAAATGGTGGACGCCGCCGCCAATGAGAAGATAACCCTTTACACCTACAGCGAGGTTGAGCAGGTGAAGGGTTTTGTGGGCAATTTCAAGGTCAAGATACGCCGCAAGGCGCGCTATGTCAAGGAGGATGTGTGCACAGGCTGCGGTCAGTGTATGCAGAAATGCCCCTCCAAGAAGGGTCTGAACGAGTTCAACCTCGGGCTTAACAAGCGTACCGCTATTTACATACCGTTTGCTCAGGCCATCCCCAATGTGGCGGTCATCGACCCCGAGCAGTGCAACAAGCTGAAGAACGGCAAGTGCGGCCTGTGCGAACGCATCTGCACCGCCGGCGCCATCAACTATCAGCAGCAGGATGAGCTGATCGAGCGCGAGTACGGCGCCATCGTGGTGGCCACCGGCTTCAAGCCCATCGACGTCAACCCCCTCAACGAGCTGGGTTACGCCGAAAACCCCGACGTCGTCACCAGCCTGGAACTGGAACGCCTGATGAACGCCGCCGGCCCCAGCAAGGGCACCCTGCTGCGCCCCAGCGACGGCAAGCACCCCAAGACCATCGTGTTTGTGCAGTGCGTGGGCAGCCGCTGCGATGAAAATACCAAGCGCGGCAAGCCCTACTGCAGCAAGATCTGCTGCATGTACACCGCCAAGCACGCCATGCTCATCCGCGAAAAGTACCCCGATACCGATGTGCACGTCTTCTACATAGATGTACGTACCCCCGGCAAGAACTTTGATGAATTCTACCGCCGCGCTGTCGAACAGTACGGTGTGGATTACATCAAGGGTCAGGTGGGCAAGATCGCCAACGAAAACGGCAAGCTGATGGTACAGGGCAGCGACCTGATCAACAACGAACAGATCACCATCGCCGCCGACCTGGTGGTTCTGGCCACCGCCATCGAGCCCGACCCCACCGCCCGCAGCATCGGCACCATGCTGACCGCCTCGATGGATACCAACGACTTCTTTACCGAAGCGCACCCCAAGCTGCGTCCTGTTGAATCGCCCACCGCGGGCATCTTCCTCAGCGGCGTTGCCCAGGGCCCCAAGGATATTCCCGAAACGGTCGCCCAGGCCGGCGCCGCCGCCAGCAAGGTCATCGGCCTGCTGTGCAAGGATCATCTGGTGACCAACCCCTGCGTGGCCGGTTCCAACGAACTGCTGTGCAACGGCTGCAGCCAGTGCGAAAAGGTTTGCCCCTACGGCGCCATCACCTATACCGAAAAGGAAGTGCGCGGCCCCGGCGTGCGTGAAGTA
>JAQXIQ010000092.1 GCA_029007865.1 Bacillota bacterium | reverse complement strand
TAATTACCGCAGCAAATTGTGGACTCCGGAAGAAGCACAGCGCGTTATGATCCCACTTATGCAATATGTCGATGTTTGCATCGGCAACGAAGAGGACGCCGAAAAGGTATTAGGCTTTAAGCCCGAAAACACCGATATTACCAAAGGCGAGCTGGATATTGAGGCTTACAAAAGCGTTTTTGTCAAACTCAAAGAAAAATTCGGCTTCAGATATATTGCATCCACCCTCCGCGAAAGCTATTCCGCTTCGGACAACGGCTGGTCGGCGCTGATATATGACGGCAAGGAATTCTACCGCTCCAAAAAGTATGATATCCATCTTGTTGACAGGGGCGGCGGAGGCGCGTCCTTTGCGGCAGGTATGATTTACGGGCTGCTGAACAATATGTCTTTGGCGGATACCTGTGAATTTGCCACGGCTGCATCAGCACTCAAACAAACCATAACCGGTGATTTTAACCTTGCAACCTTAGAGGAAGTAAAACGTCTTATGGGCGGCGACGCTTCGGGCAGGGTGCAGAGATAGGAGAAGGATTATGATAACAGACCACATCAGGAACCGTGAAAAATATTATTATTTAGGCTCGGACTTCAAAGCTGCACTTGACTTTTTTGCAGCCGTTTCCGGCCAGCCCTTTGAAAAGGCGGATATTGCAATAGAAAACAGTGACGCAATGGTCAAAGCGCGTCCTATGCAAACCAAAAGAAAAGAAGACTGCAGTTTTGAAGCGCACAGGAAATATGCCGACATTCATTTTGTGGCGTACGGGAAAGAAAAAATCGGTTACTGCGATGTTAAAAGGCTGAAGCTTGTAAGCTACAACGAGGAAAAAGACGCCGCTTTACTGGAAGGCGAGGGCGACTGCATAACCTTGCTGCCGGGCTATTTTATGATTACCCTGCCCGACGATGCGCATATGCCGTGCATCTGCGCCGATGAGCCGGCGCCGCTTGGTAAGATGATAGCAAAAATCAAATTATAAATAAGGGGAAATAATTATGAGAAGCAGAGATGTATCATTAAAAGAATACGTTATACAGCAAACCAAATCCACAGGTATTTTGCCCTGTATTAAACTGCACAAAAAGGATGACTATATTGCATACGCACAGGCTATGTATGACGGCGGAGCAAGAGTGATAGAAGTAACCATGACCACACCCGGCGTTTTGGAGGCAATAGAGGCCATTTCCTCACATTTCGGTGACAAATTATTGGTTGCCGCAGGCACCGTTTTAGACCCCACTTCGGCAAGAGAAGTGATTATGCACGGAGGAAGCATTATTGTCAACCCATGCGTTGTTGACGATGTTATCGATCTGGCGGGCAGATATAATGTCCCGGTTTTCAGCGGCGCTTTTTCCGCAACAGAGGTATTTAACGCCATGCGCAAGGGAGCAACCATGGTAAAGATCTTCCCCGGCGCTTTGGGCGGCCCCAAGTATATGACCAATCTTAAAATGGTGTTCCCCGATGTGAACCTTATCCCTTCGGGAGGTATTACCCCTGATAATGCCGCCGATTTTATTAAATGCGGTGCCTGCGCAGTTTCGGGTGCCCGTACATTCATGGACTTTGATAAAATAGAAAAGGAAGGCCTTATTTCGGTAATCAATCAAGTCAAAAAATTTATCGATATAATTGCTGAGGCAAAAAAAGACCTGCCTATTATACCGTAAAGCTTTATTGTTGTATACAGGGTTAAACTGTTTATAGCAATCCGATATCCGATCTCCTGTGTTTTTGCCTGCGGCTGACTGCACCTTGCATTATATCACAGGAGATCATTTTTTATTCATCGGCAAAAGCCTGTTTACAGCCGCCTGCCCGGCAGGCGGATTTCATAAGACCAAAAGCCGCGCAGAGAAATATCTCTGCGCGGCTCTCTCTGCGCGGTGTTTTCTATGGGCGGTATGCGGCATGAATGCGGCGTGGCAAAAGGTGCGCCGCAGACTGCCCGGGAATCAGACAAGCACGGTTTTGATGTTCTTGCCTGCAGCCGCATCCTGCAATGCGGTATTGACATCCTCCAGCTTATACAGCGTGGCAAAGGAGCGTATCACACGGCACAGCTCCGGATGATTTTTAAGGAAATCCAGATACGACTCCACATCGCATATACTGTACTGAGAGGAGCCGATAATATGCAGCGCCTTAAAGGTTATAAGCTCGGGGCTGACCGGCACTCCGCCGCTTACGGAGTACTGTCCGGGCACCAGGTAGATGCCTCTGTTGCGCAGCATTTCCAGACCCATGGCAAAGGCGGACGGGGCACCGCTGGCCTCCACACAGATGTCGGCACCAAGCCCCCCGGTAAGCTCGCTTATCCTTTGGGTTATTCCGCCCTCGCTGATGGTGAGCACCTCGGTGGCGCCCAGCTTCCTGGCGGCCTCATCGCGCTCCGCCTGCGGCGTGGCGGTTATTGCCACGACATTTTTAATGCCCATGGCCGCAAGCACCATTACCGCAAAGGTTCCCATCGGGCCAAGGCCCTGTACCACCGCGGTATCGGCCTGCTCAAGACGGCAGCCGGCCTGCCTGGCAAGAGCCAGATTGTGCATTATGGTGGAGCCTACGCAGGCATAAACGCATACCGTGGTGGGATCCAGCCCCTCCGGGATTTTGATAAGGTTTTCCACCGGAGCGAAGGTCTTGCGGGCATAGCCGCCGTGAAGGTAGGGCGCCTGCGCCGGGTCGCCGCCGTTTGTTACCCCCATATTGACGCAGTTGGCGTCGTCTCCGCTTTTGCACAGCTTGCATTTGCCGCACGGGCATGCTATATCCACTATGGCGTTATCGCCCTTGTTAAGGCCGCTGCGGCGGCTGTCCTCCGGGGAAATATCCTCTATCTTGCCCACAAACTCATGCCCGATTATTTTTTCCGGAACAATGGCAAGACGGCCCTTATGTATATGCACATCGGTACCGCACACTCCGCTTGCTATCAGGGACAGCCTGGCCATTCCGGCAGGAGCCGGAACCACCGGGAATTCCCTTATCTCAAACGGCTTATTGGCTCCTGTATAAACGGCAGCAACAGCTTTTTCCATGGTTTTCACCTTTCCCTTTATAAAAGGGTCCTTTCATTTTTTATTTGTGTGCTTATCCGCAGGCTCGCGCTTTGCACCGGCTTTAAGCCGCCGCGCTCCGCAGAGTCAGGCCTGCGTATTATTACTCCTTAACGGAGGTATCCGCGATTTGTTCCTGCCAGATGGCGTGCAGAGCCTCCAGCTGACTTTTATCCATAAAGCTCTCGCCCTTGAACTTGTAGCTTTTGCCCATCTGGCTGTATTTGGACTGAGCAAGCGGATTAAAGGGCAGCAGATGCACCTTTTTTACGCCGATTTTTGCCGCATACTCCGCCATTACCCTTGCGTTTTCCGGCTCTGCGCTGTAGCCCGGTATAAGCGGCACCCGCAGCGTATAGTTCCTGCCGCCCGATATCAGCCGCTCAAGATTGCGCCGGATAAGCTCAAAATTCCCGCCGCAAACGGAGCCGTACAGCTCCGGCGGCAGCTTGAAATCAAAATAGAATTCGTCCACCGCTTCCGCCACACTGTCAAACACCGCAGCGTCCGCGCATCCGGCGGTATCCAGCAGCACATGTATGCCGTTTTTATGGCAGAAATCCGCGATCTGCAGACAGGTCTCCCACTGCAGGAGCGGCTCTCCGCCCGAAAGTGTCACTCCGCCGCCCGAGGAGGCATAAAAATCACGGTCCTGAATTATAACGTCGCAGATCTGCTCCGCAGTCATTGTTCTGCCGCTTACCCGCAGCGCGCCCTCCGGGCAGACACAGCCCCGGCAGCCGCTGCAGGAGACCTCTCCTCTGAGGGGCAGCTCCAACTTTTCCGGGCATTTTATAGCGCAGATGCCGCAATGCACGCATCTGTCCTGAGCATACAGCAGCACGCGCGACCGGGGAATGGTCTCCGGGTTGTGGCACCACGGGCAATGCAGATTGCAGCCCTTGAAAAACACCGTAGTGCGTATGCCCGGCCCGTCGTCAAAGCTGCACCGTTGAATATCCGATACCAGCGCTTCAGCCTTCATGCTCCGTCCTCCTGAGTATATCCTTCTGTACGTCCCTGGAAAGACAGGTGTAATACGCGGAGAAGCCGGAAACCCGCACTATAAGCGAGGAATAGTTCTCCGGATGCTCCATGGCGTCCTGAAGCACCTCTCTTGAAACCGCATTTATCTGCAGCTCCTGTCCGCCCTTGGAGAAGTAAACCTGAACCATGGAGGCCAGCTTATCCAGCTTATCCTCGCGGAAGGCATTGGGCGAATACTTCTGGTTTACCACAGTGCCCAGAGCGCTTTTGGTATAGTCCGGCTTGCTCAGCGAAAGCAGCGCCGCGCTGGGGCCGTTTTTATCCATGCCGTGCATTATGCTGGCGGCGTCGGAAAGCGGCTCTTTGTTCCTGCGCCCGTCCGGCGTGGCGGCGACCTCGGTGCCGGCCGGTATATTTGCCACATTTGAGGCTATACCTATGGAATACCAACCGCCGTCCGGAGTGTGATATTTGCTGAATATATCGTACTGCGAAGTTACGAACCACTGGGCGTATTTGTCCACCTGGGGAATGTTGTTGCCGTATTTGGGCGCGCTCAGCAGTTCGGCGCGCAGGGGCTCAAACCCGACATAATCGGCCTTGAGCGCCTCGACAAGCTGTTCCAGAGTGCAAAGCTTTTTCTCGAAAACGGCATACTCTATGGCGTAAAGGGAATCCGCAACGGTGGCAATGCCCATAAGGCCTACGCCGTGCACCGACGGATAAAGGGCGCCCCCGTCGTTGATATTGAGTCCGCGGTCTATGCAATCGCGGCAAAAGCAGGAAATAAAGGGCTGGGTATAGTGCCAGGGATTATACCGGCTGTTCTCGTTATTAAACCAGGTGACATAATCAAGCGCACCGTACTCCATCTGCTGCCTGAAGGCGTCCAGCACATCGGACATGGACTTCATTTGGCTCACCGGCACGGTATTTATGCCCATGTGCCTGCCCGTCTGCATACACGTCCCTTCGTTGAGCGCAAGCTCAAGGTATTTGGGGGTATTGAAGCGGCCGTCGCACCAGGGCGGCTGCGCGCCGGTAACAAAGTTTTCGATGCAGCCCACCATACTGTAATCCCTTGCCTCTTCAAGGGGCACTCCCCTGCGCACCAGGGAAGCGACATTGACCTCATCGTTCATAAGTGCGGGATAGCCTATGCCGGTGCCTATAACGCGCAGGCAGTCCCGGATAAAGCTCTTGTCGGTTTTGCTGCTTATCCTTGCGGAGAGATTGGGCCCGGGAATATTGCAAAGGCGCACCGCCTCCAGTATCACGCGGGACAGCTCGTTTACGGCATCGTTGCCCTCCCTGTCCACACCGCCTATGGCTATGTTGACGGTATCGTCAAAGCCGAAAAACCTGAACTCGCCTATCTTTATCAGCGTATGGCTGACAAGCTCCAACGCATATTCGCGGGTAAGCGCGCCGCTTTTGATGTCATCGCGGTAAAAGGGATAGAGATACTGATCCAGCCTGCCCAGCGCCATGGCAAACCTGCCCTCAATGACAAAGGCGTTATGAGTAAGCCATACCAGCTGCAGCGCCTGTCTGAAGGTTTTGGGCGGAGCCGACACAACCGCACGGCAGGTTTGCGCCACATCGCTCAGCCCTGCCTTTTCGGCGGCCTCGGCATACCCGGCAATATAGCCGGAAAACGCCTCCATGCACTTGCGCATGGCCGCCAGAAATTCCGCCTCCCTGCCCTGATGCTTCTGCGCCGAAGCATCTATCCGGGCTATGGTTCCCGCTATGCCGTCGGTGACCAGACGCCTGTAGTCCGGCGCGTAATGGTCAAAGTTCGTAGGCCAGCTCCTTGAGCCGTACAGAGCGCACACTCTGTTTGCCCACTCCTGCTCATCGGCGGAGCTGGGCTGCACAAGGCCGTATATCGACCCTGCGATAAGATCGTTTTTGTAGACATGAGGCTCCGCCGTCATAAGAGAGGCAAAAGCGTTTGCCCTGCGCATCGGTGTGGCCACTGGGCAGGAATTATCCTCCAGCGGCTGAGTATACCCCTTTGCAAGCAGCACGTTCCTGATAAGCGTACCCTGCGGATGCACAGTCAGCTCCTTTTTAAGCTCGGACAGCATTTCAAGCACTTCCTTTCCTGCATACCGCTTATGCGGCAGCTTTTGCATTTACGGGACAACATATCCCACCATCCGTAATATATTATACGGCTTGCGCTGCATATTGCAACCCACACATCGGATAGAGGTGGACAATTCGCATATAATATGTTATTATTTTCAGGGACAGGCGCGCACCGCAGGGGCAGATTTTGTCCAAAGCGTGCAGTCTGCAAACCCATAACTTATACATAAAGGCGGCGACAGCATTGACGGAATTTCGCATAAACACTCTGCCGGAGATCATATTTGCCCACAGGTACGCCTCGCAGGAAGGCTCCTGGCACATGTACCGGGATGAAAACATACTGGAAATAACCCTTTGCATTTCCGGAGGCATGGTAAAGAGCTACGGCGGCAACCGTCTGGAATACGGCGAAGGGGACATAATAATAACCCCTCACGACAGACCGTATCTTGTGCAGGCGCTGGGAATGCATGAGCACGCTACGGCGGCGTTCCTCACCCAGGGAGACGCCGGGCTTACCGCTCTGCTGCCGGACAGTCTGCCCTCCTCGGCCTGCCCGGGCGCCGGAAGGATACTGATGGAGCTTACCGCTCTGCCCAAGGACTCGCTGGCCGCAAAGGCGTGCGCTCTGAATCTGCTCTCCCTGCTGGACGCTTTTTCCCGCGCCGCAGAAAAGGTGGATAATCCGCATTATATAAAGGCGCTTGAATATATCGGCAGGAACCTTGCAAAGCCCGTTACCCTGGAGGAGACAGCCGATGCGGCCGGGATAAGCTGCGGATATCTTGCCAGCCTTTTCCGCCGGAACGGCACCACCTTTACCCAGTATGTTAACTATACCCGCATTGCAAGGGTGCGGCAGCTATTATGCGCAAAGGATATAACCGCGCGCCAGGCCGGAGAGCAGGTGGGCATAGACGACCCCAAATACCTCAGCCGTCTTTTCCGGCAATACTGCGGTATGAGCATAAGGGAGTTCCGCTCCGCCCGCACGGCTCCGGAAAGCGCACCCGCACAGACGGAATAAGGTCCCCGCAGAAAGGAAACGGATATTACTTATCAAAAGCGCCCCCGCACAAACGGAATAAGGCCGATATAAAACAGGGCGCGGAAGTCAGACCCTTCCGTGCCCTGCTGCTTACCCGTACTGTTGCACGTTAGCGGCGCTCTTTACTTTGACGCACCGCCGTTATCGGCAGGCGGGAAAAAGTGCACGTCAATCTGGTTAAAGGGAATGCTTATACCGTTGCGGTCAAACTCACCCTTGACCTTCTCCGTCACGGCGAAATATACGTCCCAGTAATCGTTTCTCTTGCACCACACCTTGACCGTCATGCGCACCGCGCTGTCGTCATAGCTCTTGACATTTACGCTGTATTCCGGATCGTGCAGCACTCCCTCGGTTGCGCCGCAGATATCCCGCAGTATGCTCTTGACCTTGCCGATGTCGTCGTTATAGCTGACGGTAAACTCCATGTCCACACGCCTTGTATCGTTATAGGTATAGTTGATTATATTGCCCGCCGTTATGCCGGAATTGGGCACGGCGATATGCTTATTGTCCACCGTGTTAAGATGGGTAAAGAGCAGATCGGTGCTTACGACGGTGCCCTCCACTCCGTTTACGGATATATAGTCCCCGCCTTTGAGCACCTTGCTGCCCATAAGTATCAGTCCGCTGGCTATGTTGCTCAGGCTGCCCTGAAGCGCAAGGCCGATGGCCACTCCCGCAGAGCCCAGCGCCGTTATTATGCTGGCGGTGCTGAGCCCCAGCTCGCCCATAGCCATGATTACCGCCAACACCCATATCACTATCTTGACGCTGTTTCTGATAAACATGTGCATGAGCGGCTCGACCTTTTTCTTAAGGATGTTGTTAAGCACGCGTTTTGCGATATAATTGAGCAGCCAGCCGCCCAACATCACCAGCGCCGCCCCTATAAGCCTTGGCAGAAAGCCCAGAAAGGCCTCCCATGCAGATTGCAAAAACTGTTCCATAATCATAACCTCCCGCTACGCCTTGAGCCTGCAGCTGCGGCCGGCGCAGGTGATTTCTATGCTTTGTCCCTCGTCCGCCACGGTAAAGGCGGAGGCTCTGAGCAGCCGGTTAATAACGGACAGCCCCATTCCCTCCTGCGGCGGAAGCTCGAAAATAACCAGCTCCAGCCCCTGCGCGTCGGCGCTCCGGAGCCTGGAAAAGAGCTCGTGAGCATCGGCTGCCGCATCCCGGCTGGGGTATAAGACCGCTCTGATGCCGTTTTCCAGCGCGCTTGCAAGCAGGTTTTCCCCGCTTCCGCGCACCAGCACCACCCTGGCGTCGGGCGAATAGTGCTTGTACTTCATTCCGGGCGAGGCCGCCGCGTCCAGCCGAATGTTGCGCAGCACCGCCTCGTGTATCTTCATATCGGGCAGCACCCGAAGCAGCTGCTCCGGAGTTACGCCGCCGGGGCGCAGCAGCACGGGGCGCTCCGCAAGGGAAATCACCGTGGACTCCACTCCCACACTGCATACTCCGCCGTCAATGATAAGGGGGATTTTGCCGTTGAAATCGTCAAAAACATGCTGAGCGGTCGTGGGTGAAGGTCTGCCCGAAATATTGGCGCTGGGCGCCGCCACCGGCCCGGCAAGGGCAAGAAAGCCCTGCGCGTCCCTGTGCTCCGGGTATCTCAGCCCCACGGTGTCCAGACCCGCCGTGACCTCGTTTGGAAGGTCACGCTTTTTGAGCACCACGGTAATGGGCCCGGGCATAAAAGCGTTAAATACCGCCTCAGCGTTATCATTCCAGTAGCCAAGCTGCAACATCTGCTCCTTTGAACAGACATGCACAATAAGCGGGTTGTCGGAGGGACGGCCCTTAGCCTCAAATATTTTTTTTACTGCGTTTCCGTTAAAAGCATCAGCGCCCAGCCCATATACCGTCTCGGTGGGAAAGGCGGTAAGCTCCCCTGCGCGTATGAGCTTTGCGCCCATTTCAAAGCTTTCGCGGCCGGCCTTAAGCAGTTGTGTTATCATTCCTGCTCCTCCTGCGCGTCCAAAAGCTCTCCGGTGCTTCCGGCCAGCACCAGAGCATCTATGATCTCGTCCATCTCGCCGTTCATAAAGGCGTCCAGCTTGTAGAGCGTAAGCCCGATGCGGTGATCCGTCACCCTTCCCTGTGGGAAATTATATGTCCGTATGCGCTCGGAGCGGTCGCCGCTGCCTATCTGGCTGCGCCGGGAATCGCTGTACTCCTTTTCCGCGGCGGAACGGTAGTAGTCCGCCACCCTTGTCTTCATGACCTGCATGGCCTTTTCACGGTTCTTTATCTGACTCCGCTCGTCCTGGCAGTTGACCACTATGCCGGTGGGGATGTGTATCATGCGTATAGCGGACTCGGTTTTGTTGATGTGCTGTCCTCCGGCTCCGCTGGAGCGGTGAGTCTCCACGATAATATCGCCCGGAGCTATAGAGACGTCGACATCGGTGGCTTCGGGCAGCACCGCCACGGTGGCCGCGGAGGTGTGTATTCTGCCGCCGCTCTCGGTGGCCGGAATGCGCTGCACGCGGTGCACTCCGCTTTCGTATTTCAGGCTCCTGTATACCTTGGCTCCGCTTATGAGGCATTCCGCCTCCTTAACGCCGCCGATATCGGTCTGGCTTACCGAAACCAGCTCCATTTTCCAGCCCCTGCGCTCGGCGTATTTGCCGTACATCCTCAGCAGATCCATGCCGAACAGCGCGGCCTCCTCGCCGCCTGTGCCGGCGCGTATCTCCAGCACGACATTTTTGTCATCCTCTGGGTCGGAGGGCACCAGCAGCTGCTCCAGCTCCTTTTGCAGCCGGGCAAGCTCCGGCCCGGCCTCCTCCAGCTCCGCCTCGGCCAGCTGGCGCATCTCGGCGTCCTCTCCGGAGAGCAGCTCATGCGCCTCCTCCACCGAGCTTTTTACCTTTTTATACTGCCGATAAAGCTCGATTATTTCGCTCAGCTCTGCATGCTCCCTGGCCAGCTGCTGCCACTGCTCCTGCCTGGCTATCATTTCCGGGTCTGCCAACAGATGCTGCAGTTCCTCAAACCTGACGCTGAGCGCCTCCAGTTTTTCCTCCATAGATTATCCCCGAAACCTCCGGCTGCCGCCGGAGGACATCCTTTCAATTTTTGGTTTTTGTTTATTTTTGTTTATTTATGTGCTTTAACTCTTTATTAAAGGGCTGCCGCCCGTCCGGGCAGCCCGCCGCGCATATCCTTAATCACGCGCCGGGAAGTCCGCACGCCGCCCGGTCTGCGGCTACAGCTTTTTGGCGCTGCATAGCCTGTTGCGCCCTTCGTAGTCCGCCATGCACGCCGCCGGGGTAAAGGCTCCGGTCTGCGCGAAAAGCTGCTTTATCGCATCAAACTGAAAATGCTCGGCTTCAAGAGCGATAAAACCGCCGCTTTTAAGAAAGCGTGCCGCCTGCGGGATTATGCGTTGATAAAAATCCATGCCGTACTCGCCGCCGTCCAGGGCTATATGCGGTTCAAACCGGCTTACCTCCGGCATAAGCTCGGGCACCACACGGGTGGGTATATAGGGCGGATTGGACACTATGCCGTCAAACACCTGACCCTCCACCGCGGAAAACAGGTCGCTCTGCAAAAATGTCACCCGCTCCTCAAGGCCGCAAAGCCCGCAGTTTTCCTTTGCTAACTCTAACGCGTCCGGGCTGATATCCACGCCCACGGCGCGGACATTGCTTGCCGCCTTGGCGATGCCCAGCGCCAGGGCGCCGGTGCCGGTGCCTATATCCAGCAGTCTGAAAGGAGCAAAACGCGGGTAATCCTTTTTTATCAGGCGTATGCAGTGCTCTGCCAGCAGTTCGGTCTCGGGGCGCGGTATCAGGGCTCGGCTGTCTGTGCGCAGCTTGAGGTTCATAAAGCTCTGATTGCCCAGGATGTACTGCAGCGGCTCCCGCCTGCAGCGGCGCTCCACCATTGCCTTTATCTGCTCCGCCTGCTCCGGAGGCAAAACAAACTCCCTGTTTATCATCAGCTGTACCCTGTTGAAACGGGTTACGGAGCCCGCTATCCACTGCAGATCGCTCTCCGCGCCGGGAACGCCCGCACGCTCCAGCTGCTGTCGCTGAGACTTCAAAAGCTCGCCCAACGTCACGTTCTCGCCCCCTAGCATAAATTACATAATATTATATATAAAATATTGATTTTTTGCAATGGTTTATCCGGCTTAAAGCATCGCCGCAACGATTTATATTGAAAAAAAGCGCAAACGGTGTTATAATCTTGCCGATGGGGAAATGCCGCGCGCACTTCGCTGCGATACCGCGGACACAGCCCGGATAATGCCGCGCGCATTCCGCTGCGATACCGCGGACACGGCCCGGATATCGCAGGGCGGGCGGATGCCTCAAGAACATGGCAAGGGGGTCATGATATGACGCTTTACCAGAAACTCAAGGAGACCCTGGCACAGTACAAAAGCTTTGCCGTCGCATATTCCGGCGGTCTGGACAGCTCGGTCCTGCTGAAGGCCGCAAGCGAGGTATGCCCGTCCGTCACCGCCGTTACATACCATTCCGTTATGCATCCCGTATGGGAAAAGGAAAACGCGGCGCAGTATGCCGCCGCGCTGGGCGCCCGGTTTATACCGGTAAGCACCGATATCATTGCGGTGGATGACATCAGCAGTAATCTGCCCACACGCTGCTATTACTGCAAAAGGGTAATATACAGGCAGATAATCTGCGCCGCCCGGGACAACGGCCTGAGCCTCGTGCTGGACGGCAGCAATGCCGACGATTACCGGGCAAGCACGCCGGGCGTACGCGCCGCCCGGGAGCTGGGCATTGTAAGCCCGCTTGCGCAGTGCGGCATTACCAAGCAGGATATCCTGCGGCTTGCTGACCTGCTGGGCATACCCATGCAGAACCGCGCCACATACGCATGTCTTGCCTCCAGACTGCCCGCAGGAGAACGGCTCACCGCCGATAAGCTGCGGCTTATAGAGCGCGCGGAGCTGCTGCTGCACAGCTACGGCTATGACGCTGTGCGGGTGCGTATGCACAGCTATATGGCGCGCATAGAGCTGCCCAAGGAGCTCATGCAGCGCTTTATGCAGGACGGACATTTTGACAGCATATACTCTGCTCTTACCGATATGGGCTTTGAATATGTCTGCATCGATATGGGCGGATATACTCCCTGACCGCGTGCGCGAAACAAAAAACAGCAAAGGAAAATCAGGAATAATATATGGGTAAGACCTCTCTCAAGGCAGACAGGAAAAACGCCTGGTTCCATGTCTGCGCCATACTCTCGGCTCTCCAGGGCATACAGTTTACCGGCATTTTTCTGGAGGCGCTGCCGGGCGGCAACACAACCCGCATCGTCACGGCCGGTGCGGAAGCGGTTATTTTTATCCTGTTTGCCCTTGCCGTGATCTTCTTTGCGGGCAGCAACCCAAAAAGGACAATAATTCCTGCCGCTCTTGTATGTCTTTATATGTCTGCCGAAACATACGGCCTTATAGCTCTGCTGAGCAAGACCCTGGAGTCCGGCTCCCTCAACCCTGCAGGACTCACCGTCCTGAGCGTGCTGAAAATAGCCGTGTCCGTGGGGTATATAATACTTATGATTATATATATTCTCAAGTGCTGCGGCAAATTTGACACCCGCAAGCCGCTCCTGACCGCCTCAACGGCCGTACTGCTGCTTTCCTGGGCGCTTTTGGTGGTGCGCAGGCTGGACAACAACGCCACCGTGATAAACGCGCTGTTTACCCTTAACCTCTCCGAAGTCGCACTCAGCGTGCCCATATGCTTTACCGCGCTTACCCTTTCCTTAAAGCGCTGAGCAGACAAAATACAGCGCCGGGCAGAAACGCCGCCTTAAAGCACCGTTCCAATGGGGATTTTGGCAAAAAATAAAAGTACGGCACACTGCGATCCGCAGACGCGGAATGCAGTGTGCTTTTTGTTGTGATAAAACCGTTGAAGCCTGCCCGTAAGCAAATACGGCTGCGGCGCAGCGGAAACCTGCTGCGCCGCAAAAGAGTGTGCATCTGTTTTGTGAAGCGCCGGGAACCGGCCGCAATGCCGTCCCTGCTTTCAAGCTGTCGTAATGCCCGCCCGGTCAGCCCAGATAGCGGTAGCTCATGCGACCCAGCGGGAAGCTCTTGCCCGAAACATAATAATCCATTATGTCGGACGGGTTTTCGATATGGTCGGCCACCTTAAAATAGAAGCTGTTGGAGTTTTCCAGACCTATTGCGCTGCGCGGCACCGCTATCTGCATATATTTGCCCTGCACGCTAACCTGCGCAGTACCGCATTTCTGACCGGAAAAATCGCTGTTCAGCCTGGTAACCTCGGAAATACCGTTGCTGAGTTTTCTGTTAATGACATATTCGTAGCCCTCCCAGCCCTTTTGGGACAGCTCTCCGGTACCTATAAACACATTCATAAAGTCGGAGCCGCTGCCGCTTATTTTGCTCTGACACTGTATCAGGAAGTAAATGTTCTCGCTGTCCCGGGTTACTTTTACCGACTGGATATTATTCCTTGCCGCCTCCTGCGTATAATGCACGGTATTGCTGATGCCCCTGTAATCCCGGGCTACGGATTTCTGCGCCACCCCGGTATACAGGGCGTTGACGCTGTCCCACTGCGAAACGCTGCCGTTTATGTCAATGCTCTTTTGGGTAGACGCCACAGTCCCGGTAAGCGTCTTGCCCTTATAGGCGCGCATATTTTTTATCAGCTGGATGTAAAACGCGTCGTTATAGCCGCCCTTCATCATCTCTATGTCGCGGGAATACTCCATGCTGGCGGCATCGCACAGCATATACTCCCCGTCCCAGAGCGATTTTAACGCTATCCACTCGTTCCAGCCGTCCACAAACACTATGTCCGGCTCCTGCTCCAGCACCGTATTCCACTGACTCTGGAAAAACGTGCCTTTTGTCGCATCCTGAGACACATTCTGTCCCGTGGCAACATTATAGCCTCTGCCCCAGTTTTTATTGCTCCTGGTGATGGAAAAGCTGAAGGGCACCTGAGGATGGGACGCCACCGACACATTCATGATGCCGTTGTGCATGGGCTGAGGATATGTCCACTCTATCCACGGGAAGCCGTCCTTATAAACGGGGTCGCTGGGCCACTGCGGATACTTGAAGGTAAAGAAGGAGAGTATCTCTGCGGACAGGGGCGCCGGATCATAGGATGTCTCGCCGCGGCTCGCCGCTTCCCTTTTATCGTCGTTTACGTCGGTATAGCCTATTATCATGGGCTTGCCGTTCAGGTAATACCAGGTGCTTGCGTACCTGCCGGGTTTATAGAACTCGTTATATATCTTTCTGACCGTCTCAATGGACCTGGAGTGGGTATAAAACGCCACCTTGGGCGGGTTAAAGCCATTGTTCTGGTATTCCTGTATAACTCTGCAGATCTTGAAATAGACGGTCTCGTACGTCCAGGCGTTTGTGGTATCAAAAACCAGGAAATCCACCCCGGCATTGGTTAAAAGCTCTATCTGGCGGCGTATTACCCACTCGTCCGACTGATCGTAATAGCCGAACAGCGGCTCTCCCCAGAAGTGAAACTGCCCTGCCGGGCTTACCCGCGTATCCTGATAAAACAGCACTTCCTTGCCGAATTTCTCCAGTATCTTGGTGGCGTCGTAAACGTCGTTCATCTGTCCGTGCGCGCTGTGATAGCCCTGCCACAGCCAGAAAAACATTCCCACCTGCCTGCCGTTGTCCCCCATCTGGACATCAAAGGTGCGGCCGAACTGGTCAATACCGATCAGCAGATTATTGGAATTGCCGTCCCCGTATATGTCCAGGCTGCCCTTTTCCGGCCCGAGTATCTCAAACTGCGGAGTGGCCGCAGGCGTAGGCGAGGGTTCCTGAGCCGTGGGGCTGGGCTGGGGCGTAATCTCGTCGGTCGGCCGCTCCTCCGTCACGGTAACGTCGGGGCTGGGCTGAGGCGAGGCGGTATCGGACGGCTCGTCGGAAGCCGTAACGCCCTGCGTCGGATATTCCGAGGAGGGCGGCGTCACAGTCTGCGCCACGGTACAGCCGCACAGCAATATGCACATCAGCAATACTGTGAATTTTTTCATTTTTACCTCCGCGCGGCCCTGTACGGGCCGAAATAAATATGTACTTGCCTCATTATAACAAAAAAATCCCCGCTTCTCAATACCGAAACGGGAATTTTTCAGCTTTTACCGCCTATATTTTTAACTGTTTTATCCGGTACGGCTGCGCAGCAGGCGTCAGGCGAGAACCGCAGGCGTCAGGCGAAATCCGCAGGTGTCAGGCAAGATCCGCAAGCGTCAGGCGAGAGCCGTAAGTACAGCGGCATCAGAGCCTGTCCATACTGCCGCGGATATCCTCCAGGATGTCCTCGATGTGCTCAAGTCCCACCGACAGGCGTATCATGCCCGGATTTATGCCCGCCGCCACAAGCTGCTCGTCGGTAAGCTGCCTGTGCGTGGCGCTGGCAGGATGCAGCACGCAGGTGCGTATGTCCGCCACATGAACCTCGTTGCTGGCCAGCTTGAGCCCGTCCATAAAGCGCACGGCGGTATCCTTGCCGCCCTTTATGTCAAAGGAGATGACCCCGCTGGCACCCTTGAGGTATTTTGCCGCCAGAGCGTGGTATTTGTCCGTTTCCAGCCCGGGATAGCGCACCGCCGCCACCTTGTCGCATTTGCTGAGATATTCCGCCACCGCCATGGCGTTGCTGCAGTAGCGCTCCATGCGCAGCGGCAGGGTCTCCAGTCCCAGATTCAGCAGGAATGCCGACATGGCGCTGGGATAGGCTCCGATATCCCGCATAAGCTGCATTCTGGCCTTGGCGATATATGCCGCCTCTCCGAAGGACTCGGTATACACCACTCCGTGATAGGACTCGTCCGGGTTTGTGAACTCCGGGAAATTGCCGTTTTTCCAGTCGAATTTGCCGCCGTCCACTATGACGCCGCCCACCTGCAGTGCGTGTCCGTCCATATATTTTGTTGTGGAATGCACCACTATGTCGGCGCCGAAGGATATGGGCTTGCAGAGTATCGGGGTGGCAAAGGTGTTGTCCACTATAAGGGGTACGCCGTGAGAATGCGCCACCGAAGCCAGCTTTTCGATATCGGCAACGGCAAGGGCGGGGTTGGCTATGGTTTCGGTAAACATACAGCGGGTATTGGGCTTAAAGGCCTTGCTTATTTCCTCGGCCGGGGCGTCGGCGTCCACAAAAATGCACTCGATACCCAGTTTTTTAAGGGTAACGGCAAACAGATTGATTGTCCCGCCGTAAATGGCGGCAGTGCTTACAAAGCTGTCCCCCTCGCTGCAGAGGTTAAGCACCGACAGCATGGAGGCGGCCTGTCCGGCGCTTGTGCACATGGCGGCAACTCCGCCCTCAAGCGCGGCTATTTTCTTTTCCACGCACTCCACCGTGGGGTTGGAGAAGCGGGAATACATATGCGCCACCGGCAGATTGAACAGGTCGCCTATCTGTTCGGTGGAGTCAAAGCGATAGGTCGTGCTCTGAACTATGGGCATTACCCCGGGTTCTCCGTTCCGGGGCGTATAACCCTCGTGGAGGCATTTGGTTTCGTCTCTCATATTTTTATCCTTCCTTTGTTTGTATTCTTTATTCCTGCTGCCGTCTAAAACGGCTTACTTATCACGGTCCGCGCCTTTACCGCGGCAGGCTTGTCCCTGCTTCCTGCGCAAAAAGGCAAGCTTGGTTTCCGAAATCATCAGCGCCGCAAAAATAACCGCAAAGCCTATATAGATGCGCGCCTCCGGAGTTTCATAACCGAAAAGCAGTGAAAACGCCACTCCGAACACCGCCTCAAGGCTCATTATGACGCTTGCGCTTGAGGGTTCCAGGTACTTTTGCCCCACATTCTGCAGCAGCAATGCCGCCGCCGTACAGAAAACCGTCAGATATATTACGCCGGGCCAGGCGCCTGCCGGCACGGGCGCGGCAATATCCTCCGTAAGCGCCGCCGCCGCAAAAGAAAACAGCGCCGCAAAGAAAAACTGAATTATCGTTATTACCACGGGATCCTGACGCTTTGCAAGACGTGCCACCGCCGCTATATGGCAGGCAAAGAGAAAACCACACGCAATGGTAAGCAGGTCTCCCTTTCCCACCGAAAAATCACCGCGCAGGGACACCAGCCCTATACCGGCAAGACACATAAACGCCGCGATCATATTATATCTGTCCGGCCTTCGCTTTTCCGTTATCCAGCACATAAACGGCACTATCACAACATAAACGGCGGTCAGAAAGGCATTTTTACCCGGAGTAGTATCGGTTATGCCCACGGTCTGGGCGACATAGGCGGCAAAAAGGAAAAAGCCGATAACGGCTCCGCGCCAGATACAGCCCTTATCCACCGTGGCAAGCCGCTTTATAAACAGCAGTGACAGCAGCAATGCCGCAAAGGCAAAACGCAGCGCTATCAGGGTGACCGGAGGCACCGAAGCAACGCTGGCCTTGACAGCAACAAATCCGCTGCCCCACAGTACGGTGGCGGAAAGTATGGCAAGCCGTGCAAGATTTCGTTTTTTCATTTATTCGAAAGACACTACAGCGCCGGATTTACAGCCAGTAAAACGATGTACGCAGCGTATATGACCAACATCACGATACCCTGCCAACGGCGGAACTTGCCGCTTATCAGGGTGGGCAGTACGGCAAGCAGCCCTATGCCCAGGCACAGCGGCATATCAAGGCTCAGGCTGGTGGCGGAAATGGGAAGCGATCCGCCCGAAATCACGGCGCACAGCGGCAGTATAAGTGTCATGTCTATTATGTTTGCGCCCAGTATATTGCCCACCGACAGGGAGCCCTGCTTTTTTACAAGCGCCGTTATTGTGGTGACAAGCTCGGGCAGAGAAGTGCCTATTGCCACCATGGTAAGGCTGATTATCCGCTGTTCTACGCCCAGGCTGACCGCTATGGCGGTGCCGTTGTCCACAAGCAGTCTGGCGCCTATTACTATGCCCGCCGCGCCAAGCACGAATTTGACAATATTGACGATAACGGTCTTTTTGTCGTTATGCACCTTTTCGGCAGCGGAATCCTGCATTTCCTTTTTGCCCGAGGCAATGTTTTCCCAGATAAAAAGAGCAAAGATAACAAGCAGACCCAGCGAGGCTAATACCGTCAGGCTTCCGTTTAATGACAGAACCCACAGCAGCGCCGCGGCGGCAAGCATCAGTATGCCCTTGGGCGCAAGCTGCTTGCGGGTGATCAGCGGCGGGGCCGCAGCCAGCAGGATGGCAAATATCAACCCGATGTTGGCGGTAACGCTGCCCACCGCGTTGCCCACCGCCATATCCACGCTGCCCTCGGCGGCAGCTATAAGGGATACCAACAGCTCGGGCAGCGTCGTAGCCAGGGATACTATGGTGGCGCCGATAATAAACTTGGGGATATGCAGCGTTTCCGCTATCCAGGACGCGGCGTCCACAAAATAGTCGCCGCCCTTGATGATCAGTACCAGGCCCACCGCAAAAAGAATCCAAACCAATATCTGTTCCATATACTCTCCGAAAAAATTTAATACCGCAGGCAGCGGGAACGAAACGCAGATATACTTAAAGTCATATTATAGCCCCGGCGTCCTGTTTTGGCAACATATTTATGCGTCCTGCCGCACCTGCAGGATTTTGCAGCACGGTCTCGGGCTACGGGCTTACTGGCCGTCATATTTCAGGTATGTAAAAATCCCCTTGGCAACAGAGGTCTTGATTCCGCCCGTGTCATCCTTGGGGCCGTTTACGCAGACCAACAGCGAGTAGTTTACGCCGCCCTCCTTTATGTATCCCGCCATCCAGCCTATTTCCTCGGTTTCGCTCTTCTGTGCGGTACCGGTTTTGGCCACCAGCGTCATGCCCTTTACATTGGCGGGCTTGCCCGTGCCGTCCACGGTGACCTTGCAGAGAGACTGACTTATTTTCTCCACCGTTTCGCGGGAGCAGACCTGCTGCTTATAGACGGCCGTTTGTGCCTGCCACTGCGTTTCGTGGCGTCCAAGCTCATCGGTGGTGCAAAGCTTTTCCACGCAGTACGGCTGCATTACGGTGCCGGAATTGCCGTAGAGGGAAAAGATCACCGACAGCTGAAACGGGGTGATGAGCAGCTCGCCGTGTCCCACGGAGGTATCGGCAAGAAATTTCTGGTTTGAATACAGCTTGGAATTCTCCGGGTCATTGGATATCTGAGACTTTTTGACACTAAGTTCAAAGGGCACCTGCTCGCCTATTCCCAGACGCTCGTACCACTGTATGAGATTTTCCGCTCCCACCTGCATACCCATCCAGCCGAAGTATATATTATCGGAAAAGACCAACGCGCGGTCCATATTGAGGGCACCGTAGGACGCGGAATTGCGCATGTGCTCGCGGATTATCATGTGTGACCAGTTGCTGCCCGCCGGCCTCCAGCCGTCGGTTTTATCCGTCACCTTTACTATTTCGTTTTCGTAGGGAAAGGCCGTGGACATTGTAACCGTGCCGCTCTCCAGCCCCGCTATGGCAGAGAGCGTCTTGCACACCGAGCCCGGCGGGTACAGCCCCTGAGTGGCGCGGTTGAGCAGGGGCAGCGACTCGTCTTTCACCAGCTCCGCCGCCTCTTTTTTGGGAACCGGAGCCGCATAGATATTAAGATCGAAGCTGGGGTAGCTGGCCATGGCCTTGACTGCTCCGGTATCCGGGTCGTTGACCACCACCGCGCCTGTGCTGCCGTTGCTCTTATACTGCTGCATCTGCTCCTCCAGCTCCAGCTGCAGGTTTATATCAATTGTCAGCACTACATCCTGTCCCGCCCCGGCGTCCTGCCTGTAAAGTACCGTCTTGCGGGTGCTGTCGGCGGATCTGAGATATATCTCCACTCCGTCGGTGCCGCGCAGGATGTCGTCGTAAATATACTCAATGCCGGTACGCCCTATTCTGGTATTGCCCGAAAGCAGAGCATATTTTTCGTTCTGTCTGTCCTCCGCGGTGACCGGAGTGGAATAGCCTATAAGATGCGCCGCCGCGGAGTCGTATACCGCCTGCCTTATGGGGGTGATGCTGCTTCGGTCCACCCTGACGCCGTCAATCGCAAGCGCGGCCTCCTCCTTGGCGGCGGACAGCTCGCCCGGCACATACGTCGCCGCCACCACGGTATCGTTGCCGTTTGCCGCCGCCTTGTTCATATCATTCAGCAGCTGCGCCGCTTCCAGCGACAGTACCTCCGCAAGTGCGGAAGCCGAAGCGGAAAAGTCCTCCGTCTTATTAAGGTTGAAATATACCGTTACGGCATAGCTGTTTTTTACCAAGACCGCACCGTTACAGTCAAAAATCTCCCCCCGTATGCCCTTGAGCGTGACCTTATGTATTGTGTCGTAATAATCCATGCCGGGCACGACATTGGAAGGAGTCCAGTCGATAAGATAGAAATCCAGCAGGCACCGCACCGTTATGGTGCTGTCGTATTCCAGAGTTCCGTACTGCTCCGAGTGCAGGATGAGCTTATAGTTAAAAACGCAGTCCCTGTCCTGCTCCACGCGCTCGGTTGTCTGCACCTCTATACTGCCTACCTGCAGCATATCGTACACCTTATCGTAATACTCCCCCAGCTTTTCCCGGCTTATGGCGGCCTCGGAGGCGGGAGTCATAAGAGAGTATATGGTGTCGTAGTCTCTGTTTTCCAGTGCACTGAAAAACTGCTGTGCCGTCCTTTCAAAGCCGTCCTGCGACGAGCATGCGGCAAGAAGCACGCAGCAGCAGATGACCGCAGCGGAAAGACAAAAAACAAGCAGCGCCTTTTTCAATAAACTCACCTCCCGTTTATTGTACAACAAACCTCCCCGCTTGTCCATTGAGAAGCGAAAGGAAATTGTAAATTTTGTGCCCTGCTCCGCAAGCGCAGTCATGCCGGAAGCATATTTTTTGCCGTTTATTGCATTCCGGGCGGCATTTTAACCGCAAACGGGCATTATGCCGCAAATTATGAATAATTATTGAAGCGCAATCCTGCAATATGAATGACTGCACATATATTCCTGTTGATAAGAAACAAATATGACCGACTCCGCATATATACCGGAAACAGGGGGTTTGCACAAGCAAGTGTGCAAGTTGTGGATAACACCGGAGATTTATCAACAATTTACATCTGCGAAGCTACGCCGAAAGTCGACTTATTCACATTTTTGTGTTGACTTATCCACACCTGTGGATTGCCGTCATGTGAAAAAGCAAACGCAGGCAATCCTGCAAATGTGAATTTGTGGAAAATAGCCACGCAAATACTGCGACTGCAGTAATTGTATTTCCGCCCTTCCGTCCGCCCCTTTGAGACACAAAAACGCACTTGCGGAGGCGCCGGCGTTATAGTATAATTACAGAAAACCGATATAAAAATAAACAATAAACGGAGAAACGCAATGGACAGATACGAAATATTTAACGACCCAAAGGAAAAGCCCCTTGACCGCCTTGTGCCGGACGGGGGCTATACCGCCATTTTCCGTACGATCTGCTGTATAGGGGACAGCCTTTCCTCCGGCGAATTCGAAGCCGCGCATCCGGACGGCAGCCGCTCCTATCACGATATGTTTGAGCATTCCTGGGGGCAATATATGGCCAGAATGTGCGGCAGCAAGGTTTATAACTTCTCCCGCGGAGGCATGACGGCCATGGAATACTGCGAATCCTTTGCGGAGAATAACGGTTTCTGGAGCCCGGCATACGCCTCCGACGCATATATTATTGCTCTGGGGGTAAACGACCTGATCTGTCTTAACCAGGATACAGGCACGGCAGACGATATTGATTTTTGCTCCTGGCGCAACAACCGCAAGAGCTTTGCCGGATATTATGGGCAGATAATACAGCGTCTCCGGCTTTTACAGCCGCGCGCCAAATTCTTTCTTATGACCTTTCCGAAGGACGAGTATAACTTTGACAAAATACCCGGCCTGGAGCAGCGCAGCCTGGCTCACAGGAAGTTGCTTTACGAGCTTGCCCAAAGGTTTGACAACACTTATGTCCTGGACCTGTACAGCTACGCTCCGCCCTATGACGAGGAGTTTCATAACAGGTTTTATCTTTTGGGACATTTGTCTCCGGCAGGCTATCTGCTTACGGCAAAGATGACGGCCTCATACATCGATTATATAATCCGTCACGATATGGACTCCTTCAAGGAGGTCGGCTTTATCGGAACCGGGCTGCACGGCTGACGCCGCAAAAGAACCGACTCAGTCTTGCGTAAAGCGGTGGAAAAGCGGCCGCAGGGCGGCGATTCTGCGGCGTAAATGCGCCGCAGGGCGGCGGTTAGGCGGCGAAACAATGGCGCTGTTTTGCGGCGTAAATGCGCCGCAGAGCAGCGGTTAGGCGGCGGAACAATGCGCTTGTTTTGCGGCGTAAATGCGGCGCAGGGCGGCAAAAATAAAGGGGCTGCATCACTTATTAAAGGTGAAACAGCCCCGCTTGTGTTTATTATAATTTAACCGTTAAAGGAATCATGTTATCTGCACAGATTACTTTCTGCCGTTTTCATAATCCTGGATCATGCGCTTAACCATCTCGCCGCCGATGCTTCCGGCCTGACGGGAGGTAAGGTCTCCGTTATAACCCTGCTTGAGGGTTACGCCTACGCTCTTGGCAACCTCATTCTTGAGGTTCTCCATAGCCTGCTTGGCCTCGGGAACTACCAGTTTGCCGTTCATTGTTTTCACCTCTTTTCTTTATTGTGCTGATTTATTATAAAGCTGCCGTAATTACTTATGGCTGCTCTGGTACTGCTGTATCATCCTCTTGACCATCTCGCCGCCTACGCTTCCGTTTTCCTTGGCGGTAAGGTCTCCGTTATAGCCCTTCTTGAGGTTAACGTTCAAAGAGTTGGCAACCTCAAATTTAAGGTCTTCCATAGCCTGCTTGGCCTCAGGAACCACTATCTTGTTTGTCATGACTGTTTTCACCTCCTTGCGGTATTATTATTTTCCGTCTTTTTTTTATTATGTAAGGTAATTTTTTGAATTATTTTATTGCATTTTGTTTTTGCTTTCCCGCTATAAGACAAAAAAGGACGGCTTCCGCCGTCCGCAATCTTAAATCCTCTCTCGCTTATGCGTCGCTGCGCATGGCATTGTCAGACAGATAACCTGCCATAAACTCAAGCCTTGCGTTTATCCACCCCTTGAGGGTCTCGTATGCGTCTGCCTGCGAGGGTGCGCCTATGCCCCAGGTTTCGTCACGGTCCCCGGTGCCGTAAAGCTGTGCGTCCCGCGCAAAGACCGGAGCCGCCTCTGCGGACAGAGCATCCGCCGCCGCAATTGCCGCGGGAATCAGGCCTTCCTCGCCGGTAAGCTGCAAAAAGCGCATATATGCGGCCTCACGGAACCAGTCAAAGCGCTCCAGGTCCTTAAGCAGGTGGAACATATACACGGAATCCGCTTCGGTGTGGCCCTTATAGTTGCCGTATGCCAGGTCATAGTCCCACGGCACGGAAAACACCAGTTTGCCGCCCGCGTCCTTATAAACGTATGCAGAGCTGAAGTTGTTGTCGTAATCATTGGCAAGCAGCTGCAGGATATACATATCCACCGCGGAATCAATGTCCACAAGGGCCTCCACCGCCGCTTTGGTGCCGCACAGGTACTGTGCATTTCCCACCTTTACGGCTCCCTCGTTTTTATATATTGCGTCATACACATCCTTCATATACGCCTTGATATACCCTGCCTGCTCTCTGCTTTTGGCGTCGCTTTTGATAACATAGAACGCCACATCGCTTCCCTGGCTGTGCTGATAAGCGGTATCCCTGTTTATCGCATAGCCCGGAACCGCTATCCAGTCAAGGTTGGGAACGCCCTCGGCAAGCCTGCGTGCCTCACTGGCCTCCAGCTCTAACAGATATCCGGTATCCGTGACAGCGGGATCGTCCTCCCCGGCAGTGTCGATATTGACCCGCGTTTCCCCCACCTCGTTCTGCTCTGCCAGCAGATAAAGGCCCTTATATTCGTTATTCAGATACAGCTCCACAAAGGTGCAGTCGGTGCAATATGTAATATTCTGCATCTGTCCTGCCAGAAAATAAGTAAAATAGTTGCGCAGATATGACGAATCGGAGTATTCCGCAAGCAATACCCAGTTTTTGGCCGCACCGCCGCCCAGCCCCAGCGGCTGCACGGGAGTATCGAATTTAAGCCTGTAGGGCTTTTTGATATACTTCATGGTGCTGTTGCCGCGGAGCCTGATACCGGCGCTCATGCCGCTCAGGGCATACTCCTTATCGCAGTTCTCCACCGAAACGCTGCATTTGATATATTTTTCGTCGGTATTGACCATTTCCGTGTTCTGGGTATCTATCGTTATAACCGATACCGAGGAATACAGCCTGCCGAATACCGCATATACCGAAGTGCTTTCAAAAACGGTGTCCCGACGCCGCTCCTCTGTCCGCCCGTCACTCCAGCCCAGGAACACATAGCCCGGCTGTGCCTTGGCCGTGACCGCCTCCGCTCTGCCGCCCGCCGTCACCGTCTGGACATTTCTGCCGATTATAATGCCGCCGCAGTCGCTGTTTTCCGTTATTTTTACTTCGCCGTTTTCCGTTATGCCTATAACCGCATTATAGGTTATGCTGACGGTGATCGCGGCCGTTCTGCTGCAGCCGGAAAGCCCCAGGCAAAAAGCGGCAACAATTACGGCCGTCAATGCCGAAAGCACACGCATATAATACCTTTTCATTGCCGCTCCTTTCCTTTTTGCGCGCACAGCCGCGGCGCCTGCCGCCTCCGCGCTCAAAAACCGAATAATCCGTAATGCAAAATACGAAGTCCGAAGTCCGTAATTCGAAATCCGAAATCCGAAATCCGAAATCCGAAATCCGAAATCCGAAATCCGAGGTATTGTACCACAAACCCGCTTTTAATGCAACCCATGCGGCGCGATGCCGCCTGTGCCGCGCCTCAGCTGCGGTCCCGAAGCACCCGGGTAATAATATCTCCCATAACCACAAGTATATACGGCTTGCCCGCAGACAGACGGCTCTCTATCATCATATCGTCGGTGTTTATGCTCTCCATCTGCCCGGAATTATGCACAAGATACATTTCAAACGGCTCCCGCACCCACACGGCTCCGGCCAGATATGTGCCGTTGCTGCCGTTTTTCTTGAATTCAAAGGTTTTTAAGCCCTTGCGGTTGCGCATGCTTATTTCGTATTCCAGTGCCAGCGACCGCTTGGCGTAGCCCTTTTCCGTAACGGTGATTATCTCGCCCTCGTCATTTATCTGGCAGGCAAATATCACCTCGTCCCCTTCGTCCAGAGCTATTGCCTTTACGCCCCCCGTAACCCGGCCGGTTACGGGCAGCTCCTGCTTGGTCATATTCAGGCTCATGCCGTTTCTGGTGATAAAGAGTATGCCCGGATAGTCGTTTTCCGGCTCCACCGATACCACCCTGTCGCCGTCTTTAAGGGAAACGGCGGCGAATTTCGGCTTTTTAACGGCATACTCGCCCGCCTCGGTCAGCTTGACCTGACCCTTGGCGGTGCAGAAGCAAAGCCTGCCCGCTCCGGGCTCCTTGCCGGCAAAGGCGTATATGATATTCTCCTGCCTGTCAATGCCCTGCAGCAGCTTTTCCTTTGCCGCTCCCTTATCCCGCCATTTGCATTCCGGTATATCCCCCACATTAAGGATATAGCAGTTGCCGGCGTCGGTAAACAGCCAGAGCTTCTCGTCGGTTCTGGCATTCAGCACGCATTGCATCAGGTCCTCCGCCGTCTTTATCTCCTTGGAGGAGCGGCTGTAATTCTTTGCCGATACCCTCTTGATGCTGCCGCCCCGGTCTATGCCCACCACGCACTCCTCCACAACCGTAAAGTCCTCCTTGGTCATGGTCTTTTCCGGAGCGCCGTAGAGTATCTCGGTACGCCTGGGCGACTTATACTTGCGCTTTACCTCAAGCAGACACTTTTTGATATAATTGTTGAGCTTCTGCTTGCTCTCAAGCAGCCCCTCCAGCTCCTCGATAAGCGCCCTGAGCTGAGCCAGCTTCTCCTCTATGGTATGCACCTCAAGCGCCGTTAGCCGCGCAAGACGCATATCCAGTATGGCGCTTGCCTGCCGCTCGGTAAGCCCGAAGCGCTCCCGCAGCCTCTCCCTGGCCTCTTTGACATTGGCGCTGGTGCGTATTATCTTTACGACCTCGTCGATATTGTTTATGGCAATCAGCAGTCCGCGCTGGATTTCCTCCTCTATCCTGGCCTTTTCCAGGTCATGTCTTATCCTGCGGCGCTCCACCGTCCTGTAATGCTCTATATAGTACCGGTTGATCTCCGCAAGCCCCAGCTGCTTGGGCTTGCCGTCCGCTATCGCCACCATGTTTACGCCGCAGGTGGTCTGCAGGTCGCTGTATTTATACAGATACTGCAGCACCTTTTCCGGGTCGGTGTCCTTTTTTAGTTCTATGACGGCGCGCATGCCGGTGTTCATATCCGATTCGTCCCGGATGTCGTTTATGGCGGTGAGAATGCCCTTCTTTTCCTCGCTGAGCTTCAGGATCTCGGAGAGCATACGCGCCTTGTTCACGCCGTACGGCACTTCGGTGATGACTATCAGCTTTTTGCCGTTGGACGCGTTTTCTATGACGGTTTTGGCTCTGACCGTCAGCTTGCCCCTGCCCGTGCGGTAAACCTCCCTGATGTCTCCGCCGTTAAGGATATATCCGCCCGTGGGGAAATCCGGGCCCTTGACTATGTCGCACAGCTCATCCGAAGATATGCGCGGGTTTTCCATCTGGGCTATCACGCCGTCTATCACCTCACCCAGGTTGTGGGTGGGAATGTTGGTGGCAAAGCCTACAGCTATGCCGTAGGAGCCGTTTACAAGCAGATTCGGGAAGCGTCCCGGCAGTATATTTGGCTCCTTGGTGGAGTCGTCAAAGTTTAATGACCATGTGACCGTGTCCTTGTCTATATCGGCCAGCATCTCCATGGCTATGGGCGCAAGCTTTGCCTCGGTGTACCTGAATGCGGCGGCGGGGTCACCGTCGATGGAGCCGAAATTTCCCTGCCCGTAAACAAGCGGAGCCCGCAGGTTGAAGTCCTGCGCCATGCGCACCATGGTGTCGTAAATGGAGGAGTCGCCGTGCGGATGATATTTTGCCATACACTCACCCACTATATGCGCGCTCTTTTTGGTCTGCTTGTCCGGCGTAAGCCCCAGAGTATACATGGCGTACAGGACGCGCCTCTGCACCGGCTTGAGTCCGTCCTCCACCCGCGGCAGCGCACGCTCCAGCACGACATGCTCCGCATAGGGCATCATGCTGTTGTGCAGTACCTCCTCCATGGTCTGGGACAGCACATGCTGCTTATCAAGAGGCACGAAATAGTTGTCGTTCTTATCCTTGCGCGCCATTTACTGCACCCCCTTTTCCTTTGCAAAAAGGTCTACCTTGTTAAAGTTTGCATTGTCTATTATATATTGCTTTCTGATATCGGCCTTGTCTCCCATAAGCACCGTAACCAGATGTTCAGCCTCCACCGCGTCTTCTATGGTCACCTGCACAAGCGTGCGTGTGAGCGGATTCATCGTGGTTTCAAACAATTGCTCCGCGCTCATTTCTCCCAAGCCCTTATAACGCGATACGGTAGGCCGCCCGCCCAGCTTCTCGCACGCGGCGGTGCGCTCCTCGTCGCTGTAGGCATATACGACCTCTTTGGTGGAGGCCTTTTCTATCTTGTAAAGGGGCGGAACGCCTATAAACACATGCCCGTCCGTAATCATGCGCTTCATGTACCTGTAAAAGAAGGTTAACAGTATGGAGCGTATATGGGCGCCGTCCTGGTCGGCATCGGCAAGTATGATGACCTTGTGATATTTAAGGTTGGTTATATCAAAATCGACGTCTATGCTGGTGCCCAGCGCCGTGATTATGGAGCGGAACTCCTCATTGCTCAGCACCTGATCCAGCCGCTTTTTCTCCACGTTCAGAGGCTTGCCGCGCAGCGGCAGTATGGCCTGGAAGCGCCTGTCCCGCCCCTGCTTGGCCGTGCCTCCCGCGCTGTCGCCCTCCACGATAAACAGTTCGTTTTCCTCCGGCTTCCTGCCGGTGCAGGAGGACAGCTTGCCCACAAGCGGGGCGCCCTCCAGCGCGCTTTTCTTCCTTGCGATATCCTTGGCCTTTTTGGCCGCCATGCGCACCTTGGCCGCCTGCACTGCCTTTTCCAGCATGATTTCGCCCACCCAGGCGTTTTTCATGTCCTCCAGATACGCGGTGAGCTTTTCCGTAATGACGGTTTCCACCGCGGGACGCGCCTCGACATTGCCCAGCTTGGTCTTGGTCTGGCCCTCAAACTGCACATTCTGCATATTTACCGTAAGCACGGCGGTTATGCCCTCGCGGAAATCCTCGCCCTGGAAATTCTCGTCCTTTTCCTTGAGCACTCCGCTTTTGCGCGCATAATCGTTCATCACCTTGGTAAGTGCCGACTTAAAGCCGGTCTCGTGCGTGCCGCCCTCGGTGGTAGGTATATTGTTTACAAAGGAAAAAATGTTTTCGGTGGAATATGCGTCGGTATACTGTATCGCGGCGGCACAGTAGATGCCGTCCTTTTCCCCCTCGATATATATGGGCGGAGCAAACTTTACCTCGTTTCCGGAATTGAGATACTCCACATAATCGGAAATCCCGCCCTCAAAATGATATTCCACGGTTTTGGCGCCGTTCTCGTCGCTCTGGCGCTCGTCGATAAGGGTTATCCTGAGCCCGCCGTTAAGAAAGGCCAGCTCCTTGACCCGGCGCTTGATGACATCGTAATTGAACTTTGCCATGTCAAAAACCTCGGGGTCGGGCTTGAAGGTCACATTGGAGCCCCGCTTATGGGTCTTGCCCACCTCGCGGAGATGGCTTTTGGTGGCGCCGGAGATGATTTTCTTTTCCGCAGGGTCATACCTGCTTTCAAACTCGCATCTGTACACCTTGTAGTCGTGGTATACCTCCACCGTCACCCACTGGCTCAGCGCGTTTACCACCGACGCGCCCACGCCGTGCAGACCGCCGCTGAACTTATAATTGGAGGAGTCAAACTTTCCGCCTGCGTGCAGCTGGGTGAATATGACCTCTACCGCGGACACGCCCTTCTGCGGATGTATGCCCACCGGCATTCCGCGCCCGTTGTCCTCCACGCTTACGCTGTTGTCGGTATGCAGCGTCACCCAGATATGATCGGCATAGCCGTTGGCGGCCTCGTCGATGGCGTTGTCCACTATCTCCCACAGCAGATGATGCATTCCCTTGGAGCCGGTAGTACCGATGTACATACCCGGACGCATCCTTACGGCATCCAGTCCTTCAAGTATTTTTATGTTTTCGGCATTATACTCCATATTGACGCCTCCGCATTTTGTGTTTAATACAAATTATTATACCATATATTGCACTAAAATGTCCAGTATCATTATTTCGGCGCATTTTGCAGGCAAATCCGCCCCGTTTTTTCCGCCCGCCGCCGGCGGTATTGCTTTGCGCGGTATTGCTTTGCGCCGTATTGCTTCGTGCGGTTTTATCGCCGGGGGCAGCTTTTCGGGAGAGAATACGAAAAAAGCCGCTCATGCAGGCAAATGCCTGTCTGAGCGGCGTGTCTGATGCAGCCTAAGCATATCGTATTATTGCGTTTTCCGCGCTTATTTTGACAGTAAACCGTCTATAAACTGCCGGGCAAGGCGGGCTGACCTGCCTCCGCGCTCCAGCGCAAACCGCTCCGCCAGCAGCTCCAGCTCCTCCTTGGGCATATCTATGCCGCTTTCCTCCGCAAGATGGCGTACGATCTCCAGAAAGGTATCCTTGCCCGGCTTGCTGAAGGTGATGTGGATCCCGAACCTTTCCGAGAGCGAAATAAGCTCCTGCACGGTATCGTTGCGGTGAATGTCGTCCCCCTCACGGTCGGAGAACTTCTCCTTGATAATATGCCGGCGGTTGCTGGTGGCGTATATCACCACATTCCCGGATTTTGCCGTCACGGAGCCCTCCAGTACGGCCTTGAGAGCGTTAAAGTTGTCGTCATCGTTCTGAAAGGACAGGTCGTCTATGAACAGAACGAATTTAAGCGGATTTTCCGACAGCTCATCCAGTATGCCCGGTATGGCGCAGAGCTGATTCTTGCGCACCTCCACGATGCGCAGACCGTCCCCGAACAGTTCGTTGCCCACCGCCTTCACGGTGGAGGACTTGCCGGTGCCCGCGTCTCCGGTAAGCAGTATGTTGGCCGCCGGCTTGCCCGCAAGCAAAGCCTTTGTATTGTCTAATATCGTCTGCCTTTCCCGCTCGTAGCCTATCAGGTCGCTTAGCCTTGTCCTGTCCGGATTATGCACCGGGACTATGCTCCCCTGCGAGTCGATATAAAACATACGGTTTTTGGCGTAAATACCGTAGCCGTATTTGCCGATATTGTCCACCCGGTGGCGGTAGCTGCCGGCAAGGTTTATGCCTCCGGAGGCAAATTCCGGCAGGAAGCCCCCGTATTCAAGGGGTGAGCGCAACTCCGCACCCGTTAGTCCGGCAACCGTCTGCAGGGTCGCAAGCTCGGCCTCCAGTGCTCTGTCCATATAATCCGGAACGCTCCTGCCGCTGCCCACGGTGCGGACAAATATGTTCTCGTCGTTTTCGCATATATCCAGGATATACCTTCCCAGATCCCCGCTGCCGGCATTATACAGCGCCGCCGCAAACCCGGCATAGCCGTCAAGCGAAGGCGAAGCAAGATACTCCTGCAGCGCCGATATGACCGGGTCCTTCAGCAGGTGCCGGAAGACCGTAAGGGCAGAGAGTTCCAGTCTTAATCGGTTGAGCTTATCCATATCAGTTAAGGATCGCCCCCGACGCTCCGCCCGACACCAACGCCGCATAGCGCTTAAGATACCCGGAGAGCTCCTTCTTTTTGGGAACAAAGTTCTTCATTCGCTCGTTCAGCTCCTGCTCATCCACCAGAAGCTCGATCTTGTTCTCCGGTATATTGATGCTTATGATGTCGCCCTCCTGCACCACTCCTATAAGTCCGCCCGACGCGGCCTCCGGAGTGATGTGTCCTACGCAGGCGCCTCTTGTCGCGCCGCTGAACCTGCCGTCCGTGATCAGGGCTACGCTGTTGCCCAGCCCCATGCCCATTATGGCGGAGGTGGGGTTGAGCATCTCCCTCATGCCAGGGCCGCCCTTGGGGCCCTCGTAGCGTATTACCACAACATCGCCGGGCACTATTTTGCCCGCATTTATCGCCGCCTGAGCGTCCTCCTCGCATTCAAACACCCTGGCAGGCCCCTTATGCACCAGCATTTCCGGCGCCACCGCGGAGCGCTTTACCACGCAGCCGTCGGGCGCAAGATTGCCCTTGAGCACCGCGATACCGCCGTTTGGGCTGTACGGGTTGTCGATGGGACGGATTACGCTTCTGTCAAGATTGACGCAGTCCTTTATGTTTTCCCCCACCGTCCTGCCCGTTACCGTCATGCAATCGGTGTTGATAAGTCCTTTTTTGCTCAGCTCGTTCATTACGGCATAAACGCCGCCCGCCTCGTCCAGCTCCTGGATATAAGTCCTGCCCGCAGGGGCAAGATGGCACAGGTTGGGGGTCTTTTCGCTGATACTGTTTGCTATGTCCAGATTAAGCTCTATGCCGCATTCGTGCGCAATGGCGGGCAGATGCAGCATGCTGTTTGTGGAGCACCCTAACGCCATATCCACGGTCAGGGCGTTGAGCAGCGCTTCCCTGGTCATGATATCCCTTGGGCGGATATTTTTGCGCACCATTTCCATTACCGCCATGCCGGCGTGCTTGGCAAGCTCTATCCTGGCGGAGTACACGGCCGGAATCGTGCCGTTGCCGCGCAGTCCCATGCCCAGCGCCTCGGTCAGGCAGTTCATGGAATTGGCGGTATACATACCGGAGCAGGAGCCGCAGGTGGGACAGGTCTTGCATTCGTACTCCTGCAGCTTTTCCCGGGTTATCTTGCCGGCGTTAAACGCGCCCACCGCCTCCGAGATGGAGGAAAAGCTGATCTTTTCCCCGTCTATATGCCCCGCCAGCATGGGCCCGCCGCTTACAAACACGGTAGGAATGTTAAGCCTTGCCGCCGCCATTAAAAGCCCCGGAACGTTTTTGTCGCAGTTGGGCACCATTACAAGGGCGTCAAAGCCGTGCGCCATGGTCATGGCCTCTGTGGAATCGGCTATAAGCTCCCTGGTCACCAGAGAATACTTCATGCCCTCATGCCCCATGGCTATGCCGTCGCAGACCGCAATGGCCGGGAAAACGATGGGAGTGCCGCCCGCCATGGCGACGCCCAGCTTGACCGCGTCCACGATCTTATCAATATTCATGTGTCCCGGTACTATCTCGTTGTATGAGCTGACTATACCCACAAGCGGACGCTCTATCTCCTCCTGAGTAAGTCCCAGAGCATGGTACAGCGCGCGGTGAGGTGCGTTCTGCATGCCGTTTTTAAGAGAATCGCTCTTCATCAGTACAGTTCCTTTCCTTAAAAGTACGGGGCTGTGCCGGAATATCAGCCGTGATACGGCGGCGCAGCCTCATTTTTCATCAGTTGTTGATCAGCTTGTCCTCATCGCTCCAGCTGTAGAGCTTGCGGATCTCGGCGCCCACAACCTCGCTGGGATGCTCGCTTGCCAGCTTACGCATTGCGTTGAAATGCACCTGCGCTCCGGCAGAGGACATATCCAGCAGGAAGTCCTTGGCAAAGGTACCGTCCTGGATGTCCTTGAGGATCTTCTTCATGGTCTTTTTAGTCTCATCGGTGATTATCTTGGGACCGGTGATATAATCGCCGTACTCGGCGGTATTGGAGATGGAATATCTCATGCCGGCAAAGCCGCTCTGATAGATCAGGTCCACAATGAGCTTCATCTCGTGTATGCACTCAAAGTAAGCGTTTCTGGGGTCATAGCCCGCCTCCACCAGGGTCTCAAAGCCCGCCTGCATCAGGGCGCATACGCCGCCGCACAGCACTGCCTGCTCGCCGAAGAGGTCGGTCTCGGTCTCGGTGCGGAAGGTGGTCTCCAGCACGCCGGCTCTTGCGCCGCCTATGCCCAGAGCATAAGCAAGGCCGATATCCCACGCGTCGCCCGTGGCGTCCTGCTCTACAGCGATAAGGCAGGGCACGCCCTTGCCGGCAAGATACTCGCTCCTGACCGTGTGGCCCGGGCCCTTGGGCGCTATCATGATGACGTTGACATTCTTGGGCGGCTTGATGCAGCCGAAGTGGATGTTGAAGCCGTGAGCGAACGCCAGGGTCTTGCCCTCGGTAAGATTGGGCTCAATGCTCTCCTTGTAGAGGGCGGCCTGCTTCTCGTCGTTGATAAGTATCATGATGATGTCGGCAGCCTTGGCAGCCTCGGCGCTGGTCATGACCTTTAAGCCCTGAGACTCCGCCTTGGCCCAGCTCTTGGAGCCCTCGTACAAGCCTACAATGACGTCTACGCCGCTGTCCTTAAGGTTAAGGGCATGAGCGTGTCCCTGAGAGCCGTAGCCGATTATCGCCACGGTCTTGCCGCTCAGCTTCTGAAGATCGCAATCCTGCTGATAAAAAATCCTTGCCATAATGATTACCTCTTTCTGTTATTAAAAATTTATTGTTTGGCGAATGGTTGTGCTTCCCTTTTCCAGGGATACGCTGCCCGTACGGCAGATCTCCAGTATTTTGTATTCCCGCATAAGGTTGATAAAATCGTCGATCTTCCTGGAATCGTCGGTAAGCCGGAGCATGACGGAATCCTTGGAATAATCCACCGTCTCCGCGCCGAAGGCAGCCGCCGCCGCGCGTATGTCGCCCCTTGTTGCCGGGTCGTTCGCAAGCTTTATCAGCAGCAGCTCGCAGCTTATGGAATTGTCCGGGGTGAACTCCTTGATGGAGCACACATCCGGGAGCTTATAAAGCTGGTTTATAAGCTGCTGCTTATAGGCCTCCTCGCCGTTGAAAACCACCGTAATGCGGGAAAACTCGCTGGATTCCGTTTCGCTGACGGTCAGGGCGCTGATATTGAACTGTCTCCTGCGGAACATGCTGGTGACGCGGTTGAGTACGCCGAACTGATTCCGCACCAGTACCGCTACCGTATATCTGTTCAAATCAATCACCCACCTTTACTATGATGTCATCCATGCTTCCGCCGGGGGGCAGCATGGGAAGAACGAACTCGTCCTTGTCTATGGCACAGTCTATCACATACGGACCGTTATAATTAAACCCGTTTTTGAGCGCGTTGTCAAGCTGTTCCGCAGTGGAAACGGCTTCTCCGCCCGCACCGAAGGCATGGGCCAGCGCAACAAAGTCGGTTTTGCGGTCAAGTACGGTGTTGGAATAGTGCTTATCAAAGAACAGCGTCTGCCATTGCCGCACCATTCCCAGCACTCCGTTGTTCAAAATGAGTATTACCATGGGGATGTTGTTTGTAACCGCGGTGGCAAGCTCATTGAGGCACATCCCGAAGCTGCCGTCCCCGGTAACGAGCACGCTGCGCTCCCCGGTGCCGAAGGCGGCGCCTATGGCAGCGCCCATACCGAAGCCCATGGTACCCAGGCCTCCGCTGGAAACAAAGCGTCTGGGAGCGGTAAAGCAAAGGTGCTGCGCCGCCCACATCTGATGCTGTCCCACATCGGTGGCAACTGCGGTGTTTTGACCCAGATGTCCGTTGAGGATATGCATTGCCGCGGCGGGAGTCAGCCCCTCGCGTCTGTCGGCATATTCCAGCTCCTTTTGCTTAAAACCGTTTACCGTTTCAGCCCACTCCGGCTTTTGACTTTGCCTGATTAAGGGCAGCAGCTTTTGCAGCGTAGCCTTTACGTCGCCCCTGAGTCCGCAGACGGCGTTTACCGTTTTGGACAGCTCGGAGCCGTCCACATCGATATGTATGATCTTTGCCCCTGTGGCAAACTTGGCACGGTTGCCGGTTGCACGGTCGTTAAAGCGCACTCCCAGCGATATTATAAGATCCGCCCCGTGCATGGCCATGGAGGAGGCGTAATGCCCGTGCATACCCTGCATACCCAAAAACCTGGGATGCTGCGTGGGAATGCCGGATATGCCCATGAGGGAGCAGCCCAGCGGGGAGTCTATCCTGTCGGCAAGTGCCAGCATCTCCTGCTGCGCCCCTGCGGCTATAAGACCGCCGCCGAAGTAAATGTACGGGCGCTTTGCGGCGTTGATATACTCCGCCGCCGCCTGTATGCGCACGTCCTTTGCCGCGCAGGGCTCCTCCGGCACCGCCGCCGGAGCCGGGGTATATTCATACATGGCCGTCTGCACATCCTTGGGCACGTCTATCAGCACCGGTCCCGGCCTGCCCGACATGGCCAGCTTAAAGGCCTCGCGCACGGTATCCGCCAGATGCTCTACCGAGCCCACAAAATAGTTGTGCTTTGTGATGGGCAGGGTGATACCGGTGATATCTATTTCCTGAAAGCTGTCCGTGCCTATCTGAGTTGTGGGCACATTGCCGCATATAGCCACCATAGGCACCGAATCAAGGTATGCCGTTGCAATACCGGTTACAAGATTGGTCGCGCCCGGGCCCGAGGTGGACATCACCACTCCGACCCTGCCCGTAGTCCTTGCGTAGCCGTCCGCGGCGTGCGCCGCGCCCTGCTCGTGCGCGGTCAGGATATGGTTTATCTCGCCGCGGTACTTGTACAGGCTGTCATAGACATTGATTATCTGTCCGCCGGGATATCCGAATACGGTATCGCATCCCTGCTCGATCAAAGTTTTTATAAGTATATCTGCGCCTGAAAGAAGCATTCCGTCACCCCTTTTTCAAGTTATTAACTATAATGTCTCCGCACTCGGAGCAGCCCAC
>JAQXIQ010000091.1 GCA_029007865.1 Bacillota bacterium | reverse complement strand
GACGGAAAAGCTGATGCTTTTCCGTCGGGGCAATGCAGAAGCAAGCCTTGTCTGAGAATGGATACCGTGTTATCCGAATCGGTGCCAAAAGAGTTCTTTCCGTACCGTGCCGGAGGCACTTAAATCTTCAGCCGCTGTGTATGCATGAATGATTACGGAACGATTATATTACCTTTACGGAGGATTACATATTATGAAAAAAATAATCATCAACGAAAATCAAAAGGGCTTTTTATTCAAAAACGGCAAGTACATCGAATTGCTGGGCGCGGGCAAATATCGCCTGTACGGCGGCAGGGAGATTGAGATTTCCGAGCTGGAACAGCCCGTTGCCTGCAGCAGATGCGCACTGGAGACGCTGTTGGCAGATAAAAATGTTGCCGACCGGGTGACGGTGGCGGAGGTGGCGGACGAGCAGCTTGCGCTGCACTACGTAAACGGCAAGTTCTCATCGGTACTTAACCGCGGTAAGTATGCCTTTTGGTCGGTTGCAGACCGGCATGAATTCAGAATTGTGGATATTTCCAGTCCCACGGTGGATGAATCCGTCCCCGAGTACATCTTTTCCAAGATTCCGCAAATCTACTACACCAAAATTGAGGTTGCGGAATATCAGAAGGCGAGACTGTATTTCAATCAAAAGCTTGAGCGGGTTCTGGATGCAGGCACATACTATTTCTGGAGAACGCCCGTTAAGGTGGACGTCGACTTTGTGGACACCCGCCTGACGCAAATGAACATCATCGGTCAGGAAATCCTGACGGCGGACAAGGTTTCGCTCCGCATCAATTTTGTATGCAGCTACCGCGTTACCGACTGTGTCAGAATTCAGACAGAGATAAACGATTTTGCAGAGCAGATGCATGTGACGGCGCAGCTGGCTCTGCGCGAATATGTCGGAAAATACAAGCTGGATGAGATCCTGGAAAACAAGGAGCAGATGTCCCGGTATGTATTTGAAAAACTGAAATCAAAAGAAAAAAATCTGTTTGTGGAAATCACGGATGCAGGCGTCAAAGATATTATTCTTCCCGGTGAGATACGCGAGATTATGAACACCGTCCTTGTTGCAGAAAAGCGCGCGCAAGCCAATGTCATCACTCGCCGTGAAGAGGTGGCCTCCACCCGTTCACTCCTGAACACTGCAAGGCTGATGGATGAAAACCAGACGCTTTACAAGCTCAAGGAGCTGGAGTATGTGGAGCGTATCTGCGAGAATGTGGGTAATATCAACCTGAACGGAAACGGAAATATTCTCTCTCAGCTGGCGGATATTCTCGCATCCAAATAAGGTGACGCCATGACATTAAAATGATTAACAGAAAATAATCCGAAAAAACTCTTGACAAACCCGCGGTGTTTGTATATCATAATAGCAATAAAAAGATCATTAAACCGTTGACGGGGAGATCAAACCGAAAATGCGCGCTCAAAGAGAGCCGGCGATGGTGTGAATCCGGCAGAAAGCGAATCGGCAAATGGACCCCTAAGGTTCCGATGAAAGCGCAGGCAAGTAGTCCGGAACGGCTGCCCTCCGTTACAGGGGCGGGAATGTGTCAGCATTTACCGGCAAGAAATTGCCTGCCAAGGTGGCAACGGGATTATTTCACCCGTCCTTGTTAAAGGACGGGTGTTTTTGTTTTCATAAGGAGGACGCTATGATTAAATTGCTAACAAGACGATGGCGCGGAGCCTCCGCGAGGGTTTTGTGTCATACCGATAAAAATTAAAGCTTGCGCGGCCGGGAAAGGGCCGTTAATATGAAAATAAAAGGGTGAATAAAATGAAAAATATTATTAAAAAAGTATTGGTTTTGATGACGGTTTTGGTGCTTGGCACTGCATTGTTTGCGGGCTGCCAGAGCAACGAGGGAAAGGTGCGCATAAGCATAGCGCAGATAGCGGACCATCCGTCACTGGATACAATAAGGGACAGCATCATTGCTCAGCTTGAAGCGCAGGGCTACAAAGACGGGGAAAACTGCGTGATAGTAGCCAAAAGCGCGCAGGGAGAGGTATCCAACCTTAATACAATTATTGACAATTTTGCGGCCAATAAGAGTGATATCATCATAGCCATCGCCACCCCCACCGCCATGCAGGCGCTGAATGTGGCGGACACCATACCGGTGCTGTTTTCCGCGGTGAGCGACCCCATAGCGGCGGGACTTACCACAAGCCTTGAGCATCCGGATAAAAATGTAACCGGAACCTGTGACGCGGTGCCCGTAACCAGAATAATAGATCTTGCGTTGGAGCTCTTCCCGCAGACAAAGACCTTTGGGTTTATTTACAATGTTTCCGAGGCCTCCAGCGAGGCAAACATAAATGCTGCCAAGGCATACTGCGACAAAAAGGGTCTGTCCTACCAGGAGGTTTCGGTAGCCAACACCAGCGAGATACAGCAGGCGACAAGGAGCCTTGTTACAAGATGCGATGTAATATTTACCCCTACCGATAACACGGTTGCCACGGGGATGACATCTCTTGCCGAGATAGCCTGCGAGGCGAATATTCCGGTATTTGCAGGCGCCGATTCCATGGTTAACGACGGAGCCCTGGCTACGATAGGCATCAATTACGAGGATCTGGGCAGAGAGACCGCCAAGATGGCAGTCAGAGTGCTGAGCGGAGAAAAGATAGCCGATATCCCCGTTATGGTTTTTGACGACCTTGATACATACATAAATACGGCTACTGCCGCAAAGATCGGCTTTACCTTCAGCGAGGATTTTCTGGCTCAGGACAGAGTAATAGATCTGGGCAAATAAGGGCTGCTCTTTCAGGCGCGGTGATTTATGCCGCGCCGTATTTTAATTATAAGGATGATACCGGTGGATACATTTCTTTACATTGCGCAGGGCGCGTTTGAACAGGGACTGATATACTCGTTCATGGTTATGGGATTATATATCTCATATAAAATACTTAATGTAGCCGACCTGACGGTGGACAGCTCCTTTACTCTGGGAGCCGCCGTAACGGCTGTGTTTACCGCGGCGGGACAGCCGTGGCTGGGGCTGCTTGCCGGTATAGCGGCGGGCGCTGCGGCAGGTATAATAACCGGACTGCTGCAGACCAAGCTGCGTATTCAGCCCATACTGTCAGGTATCCTTACCATGACGGGGCTGTATTCCGTTAACCTTCTTATCATGGGAAAGAGCTCCCTGAGTACGGCCGGCAAAGAAAATGTGTTTGCTCTGTTTTCCTTTTTGGGCAAGGGGTTTAGCAAAATACCTCTGCTGATTATACTTGCCGCAGGGGTCATTGCGCTTCTGACGGTGTTTTTCCGCACCCAGATAGGCATGTCGGTAAGGGCGACCGGAGACAATGAACAGATGGTGCGGGCTTCTTCCATAAACGCAGACGCAATGAAAATCCTGGGACTGGCGGCGGCCAACGCGCTGGTGGCGCTCTCCGGCGGATTGCTGCAGCAGTACAATAATGCCGCAAGCGCCGATATGGGAGTGGGAACGGTGGTAATCGGACTTGCCTCCATCGTAATAGGCGAGGCGCTGTTCCGGCGCGGAGGTGTGCTCAGGGGGCTGATATCCGCGCTTTTGGGCTCCATAATATACCGCTGCATATTTGCCGCGGTGCTGCAGATAGGGCTGGACGCAAGCTATATGAAGCTGTTTACGGCGCTGTTTATTGTGGCGGCGGTAGCCGTTCCGACCCTTAAGCGTTCCGGGAAGAACAGCTAGAAGTCATCAGAGCGGAGGCAGATACAATGCTGGATATAAATAATATCAGTATGGTTTTCAATAAAGGTACGGTCAATGAGCGCAGAGCGCTGGACGGCGTCAGCCTGCATCTTGACAGAGGGGATTTCGTCACCGTGATAGGCTCCAATGGGGCGGGGAAATCCACGCTTCTCAATGCCGTTGCCGGTTCGTATCCGGTGGACGGCGGCAGTATTGTGCTGGACGGTGAGGATATAACCAATATGCCGGAGCATAAGCGGGCAAAGCATATAGGCAGACTGTTTCAGAACACGCTTATGGGCACGGCGCCCAACATGACCATTGAGGAAAATCTGGGCCTTGCCTACGGACGGGGCTCCAGGAGAGGGCTTCGCCGCTGCGTATCGGCGGCGGACAGGAAATTCTTCCGTGAAAGACTGGCCATGCTGGAGCTGGGACTTGAGGACAGGCTGAATATGAAGGTGGGCCTGCTTTCCGGAGGTCAACGGCAGGCCATAACGCTGCTGATGGCCACCATGATAACGCCCAAGCTGCTGCTGCTTGATGAGCATACGGCGGCGTTAGACCCCAAAACCGCAGAGCAGGTAATGACCATTACGCGCAGGATAATAGCCGAGGATAACATCACGGCGCTTATGGTGACGCATAATATAAACGGGGCTCTGTCAAACGGCAACAAAACGCTTGTTATGAACGGCGGCAAGGTGCTTGCGGTACTGGAGGGGCAGCGGCGTGAGAATTTTACGCCGGAAATGCTGATCCAGCTTTACGGGGACAATGCGGCTGCGATATCGGACAGAATGCTGCTTTAGTCTGCATATCGGCTGATATTTTATTATTAAATAAACGGAGAGCTTTTGGCCGTATCCGCCGCAGAGGCGGGTACGGCTTAATATTTGCCGCCGTATGCCCGTCGGCGCAGGAAGTGAGCATTAAGTCTGCGGCGCATATAAAGATATCCGGCAAAAACAGCTCTGAATTCGGATACATATCAAAAAATAAATAATTTTAATATAAACATTAAGAAAATTAAAGTTTGAATTGAAATAATTCAAAATCGCCCATTGACATCCGTGTATGCATATGGTATTATCTAAGCATGAAGATGCACGTATATTTATTGTTGTATGAAGGGAATGATAGCTGATGCACTCTGCTCCGGGAAATTGTCCTGTGTGCGGCCATACCTTTAAGATTACTCAACTGCGATGTGACGAGTGCGGTTCTGAGCTCAGAGGAGATTTCGGTATGTGTCGCTTTTGTTCGCTGGACAGTGAGCAGATGAAATTTCTTACCGTGTTTCTGCAGTGCCGAGGGTCGTTAAAGGATATGGAAAAGGTTTTGGGTATTTCGTATCCCACCATCAAAAACAGGCTCGAGGCGCTGCTTGAGGCGCTGGAATTGCAGGAACGGCCTAAGCTTACCAGAGCGGACGTGCTGGAGGCTATCCGTAAAGGTGAGATAAAGCCGGAGGCGGCAGTCAGGCTGCTGGAAAAGACGGATAACTGAAAAGCGGTACGAATAAATGAAAGGACAACAAAATATGAGCGCATATAATACGGAACGAAAGCTTGATATACTTACAAAGCTGGCAGGAGGAACTATAACTCCGCAAGAGGCCGACAGACTGCTCAAAAGGCTGGAGGAGGGCGTGGGAAACGGGGATATAGAGGAAATAAGGCAGCGTATTTATGAAATACTGGATATTCCGGATGCGGACGATAATAACTATGACGATGAGGACGGGGACGAGGACGAGGAACAGTGGTATTCGGAGCAGAGAGACCTGGCAGACAGCGTTACCTCCGACACCGTCATCGATGTCTGCCGAGAGCTGATAGAAGGGTATGACATGGATGCCGACAGCTTCCTGGATGAGGTCGTGCCTTTGCTGCCGGACAGCGACGATACATTCTCGGAACTGCTTGATATGACGGACAGCCTGACGGGCTGCTGCAATGCAGAGGAAATCATTCGCGCCATCAGAGATCACTTTGAGATGACCGGTCACAGAGCACAGGAGTTTTTGCTTAAAGCTGCAGAACTCTCCGACAGCGCGTTTATAGAAGCCGTACGGACTCTGGAGCATAGCATTGAGACCGCGCGAATGGTGCTCAGGGTTTATGAAAGCGGAGAAAATGACGCAAGCGCGGAATGCCTTGCGCAGATGGTGGCCGATGATCTGCTTGTTTTTGACGATCAGTTGGTGGATGATTATATAGAGATGCTGGGTACAATGATGGGTACAGGGGCATTCCGCGGCAACACGAGTAACCTGATAAGCATGCTTATAGGCAAAAAGAGCGGCAGGAAGACAAACACGGCAGGGGCGGAGCGTGCCGACAGCTGGCATAATGTATGGCGGGATTGCTTTTCCAAGGATTCCGATGCCGCGCTCCGCGGCAATAACGGCAGGAGAAATATATCTCCGTTTCCCAGCTATGAATCCGTAAGCATAGAGCTGCCCGAGATAAACTATTATAGCCTGTCCGTGAGCCCGGAGGGCAGGGTCGGGGACAGGCTGAGCGCACGCAACGTCAATATCAACAGTCCCTGCGAGCTTGAGGCGGTGGATGCGCGCAGGTTGCACGCAGAGGCTGAAACCGTAATTAACGGAGAGGCGCGATGCGAAAGTATGGATTCCCGTGTGTCGCTTTTGCTGCGGGACAGAGCCTGTTTTGACCGGTTGAGAACGGACGGAGAGCTGGAAGCCTGCGATCTTTTGGTGGGGAATTCCGCCGATATACGCGGAAAGTCGAGACTGAGCGATATACAGGCAAGGGTAATCAGCCTTAACGGAAGGTGCGAACTGGACGGCGCGGTCAAGGCGGCTTCGGTTACGGCGTCGGGCGAAACCGAGTTTCGGGATACGGTGCGGTCGGCGGATATCTGCGTTGCGGGCGATACGAGCTTTTTCGCAGACGTACATTGCGCCAGATTCAACAGCACGGGCAGTCTCAAGGCACAGCGTGAGGTATGGGTGCAGGATCTTTTGCGTTGTGAGGGGACAGCGGAGTTTGAGGGGCGCCTGATCTGCAGGCGGTTTTCCGCAAGTGGTAAATTGCTTTTGCGGCAGGGAGTCAGCTGCAATCACGGTGCTTTTGAGATAAACGGAAGCTGCATAAGCATGGCTAAGATTGATGAGGTTCTAAGTGCAAGCATAAACGGACAAATTACGGCGACGGATATAGGTGCATTGCTTAACTGGACAAAAGCGGTGGATATAACCATGAGGGGCGGCGACAGCAGCGTGCAGACCATAACGGCGGTCACCACAAGAGTGGATGCGCTGGATTCGTCAAGGCTAAAAGCGGGAAGTATAAGCGGATACAGCATAGATATAAAAAATACCGATGCGGATAACATCAGGGCGAATTATGTGGCTGTGGGAAAAGGATGCCATATAAAGCTGCTGCAGTATGTCAATGCGGTTCAGGTGCATCCGGAAGCAATAGTGGAGAGGACGGAAAAAATATCGCCTAATTGAATTATTTTTATAGCCTGCTGCAAAATTGACTGACATCGCAAAAGCAGTTACGGCAATACGGCGGGCACGGTGCTGCATTTGCGACGCCGCGCCCGCCGCAGGCTTCTTTTATTTATAAATACGGTACCGCAGCGGCGGAAATGCTGCCTGCGCTGCAAAAGGATTACATACCAGTCCTTATGGACTGGACAAAAAAGGGCTGCCGAATACCACTCCTAATTAGGGATTTTCCTAAAATAAGTATTCCGCCTATCGTGCCGAAGGCACACTTCACGCACGAAGTGCGCTTCACTTGCGAAGCATACTTCACGTTCCGCTTGCGAAAGCACTTAGTTCAAAAAAGCACTTTTGTCGGTAGACAAAAGTGCTTTTCATGATATGCACTTCACTTTCACCTATTTTATAACATATGTTAACAAATGTTTTAATAGTGAAGTTGCGGCAAGCCGCAGTGAAGTTATGCCCTGCGGCATAGTGAAGTTGCTCCTTCGGAGCAGTGAAGTTAAGTGTTACGCCTATCGTGCCGAAGGCACACTTCACGCACGAAGTGCGCTTCACTTGCGAAGCATACTTCACGTTCCGCTTGCGGAACACTTAGTTCAAAAAAAAGCACTTTTGTCGGTAGACAAAAATGCTTTTTTTGTTGCGAAGAACCACGCAAACGGTGCATAGGTGTAGGTAAAAACGCAGAAAAGGTGCGTAAAGTCAATAATTGATTTCCTCAAGTAATTCAATAATTTCACATACAAGCTTTTTATCATACGGAAGTTCTTCAAGTAAATCTAAAATTCCCGAAAGCTTTTGAACTGTGTTTTCAGCAGAACAATGTATATTTTTGTATTCTTCCTCCTGCGGCATATTTGTGATATGTTGTTCGATTTCCATTTTCAACATTTCAAGCTCGCCAATCGCAGAATCAATAGCTTCCAAAGATGGCTGTTCATTGGATAAAAGCATCATTTTGATTCTCTTCAGCTCATTAATAATGTAGGTGTTCATTGCTTATCCTTTGCGGTGTTGATGGAAGATATCAGCATCACTCGAATACTCGTGCAAGCGGAATCAAGCGCTTTGTATTCGCTTTCGGTAATATAATTCGTTTTATACAAAAGCTCTAACCAATATCCCGTTTCGTTGGCTTCCTTGAGTGCAATTTGAAGCTTGGCAATAAAATCCGCCTTGCCGTGAGCATACTGAGCCTCACGGATATTTGCGCCAATTGAGGTGCCGCTTCTGCCGATTTGGTTGGAAATAATGGATTCTCGCTTTTCTTTAAGTGATTTTACAAGATTTATTATTTGAACTGCAAAGTCCATGGATTGTGATCGGAGTTTGGATTCGGGCATGATATGCACCTCACTTTCACCTATATTATAACATATATTAACAAATGTTTTAATAGTGAAGTTGCGGCAAGCCGCAGTGAAGTTATGCCTATCGGCATAGTGAAGTTGCTCCTTCGGAACAGTGAAGTTAAGTGTTCCGCATATCGTGCCGAAGGCACACTTCACGCACGAAGTGCGCTTCACTTGCGAAGCATACTTCACGTTCCGCTTGCGGAACACTTAGTTCAAAAAAAGCACTTTTGTCGGTAGACAAAAATGCTTTTTTTGTTGGTAGCGGCAGTTGG
>JAQXIQ010000090.1 GCA_029007865.1 Bacillota bacterium | reverse complement strand
TGCGCCGCTTGCCCAGTGAGCGGCAAAGCGAAGCAGTACGGCAAGAGCGGCGCCCAGCAGAAGGGCGACCAGACCGTTTTTGCAGCATTTTCTGAACACTCCGCCCAGGCCCAGTACCGTAAATGCAACAACATAATCAAGCACCGCCATGAAGACAACATCCCAGCCTTCCAGTCCGGCAAAGGCCTGAGAGGTGGTGGCGCCCAGCAGCATCTGCAGCAGGGAGTAGGTGAAGGCGGTAAGCAGACCCCAGCGAGTGCCGTACATATAGCCCACTACGATAATGGGGAGCATGGAAAACAGGGTTACCGAGCCGCCCCAGGGCATATCCCAGATCTTGAGCAGCGAAAGTACCGTTGCCAGGGCAAGCATAACCGCGCTTACCACAAGCTTTTTTGTGTTCTTGTTCATTCAAAAATACCTCTTTTCTTTATTTTTGAATAAGCCGGAATAATTAAAAAACCGCGGGGCTGCCCGCGGATGTGTGCTTGTGATGATCTTCCTACGATGGCATTACCCATATCAGGTTAAAGGGTCAAAAGCAGCATAGCTTTAATCTCAGCCGAATTCCTTCAGCACCCCTGACTTATTCAATTGAGCCTATTATACACCGCAATATATGGGTTGTCAAATATAATTGAGCGTATCACAGAAGTATTGAATATGCGCACGGACTGCCGGAGGCGCGATGCGGCAAAGGTGCAGTGCGGGGCAGTAAGCGGTTGACAAGCGGGGCAGTAAGCGGTTGACAATATAAAGCGGCGGTGATAACATATATCAGCTATCAGACGGTTAGGAGAGCCTAACTGCGGCACGGCAAATACAGTATGTATTTTGACGCAAAGGGGGAATATACATGACTCTGGATAAGCTGAAGGTGGGAGAAAGTGCGGTAATAAAGTCCGTAGGCGGTGAGGGAGAGCTGAGGCTGAGGCTGCTGGATATGGGGCTTATACCGCGCACAAGGGTAAAAATGCAGAAGATCGCCCCTATGGGAGACCCTTTGGAGATACATGTCCGCGGTTATGAGCTTACGCTGCGGGCCGAGGACGCCGCAAAAATAGAGGTTTCGCCTTGCGCTGACGATTTGTAAGGGCGGTTCATGCCGGTATGACCCGGTATGCGGCACGGCAGAGCTTGGGAATAAAACAGAGCCGCCGTTTAATATAATATGGTAAAAAGGAGATCCGATAATACGGATCACGGTGTTAAAATATGATATTTGCTTTGGCAGGCAATCAAAACTGCGGGAAAACCACGCTGTTTAACGCGCTGACCGGCTCTAATCAGCATGTGGGCAACTTTCCGGGCGTGACGGTGGACCAGAAGAGCGGTGCTATCAGGGGAGTAAAGGACTGCACGGTGGTGGACCTTCCCGGGATTTATTCACTGCGTCCGTACACGCAGGAAGAGATAGTAACCCGCGATTTCATTATAAACGGCAGACCGGACGGCATAATCAATATAGTGGATGCCACAAATATAGAAAGAAATCTGTACCTGACGCTGCAGCTGCTGGAGCTGCGCATACCCATGGTGCTTGCGCTTAACATGATGGACGAGGTGCGCGCAAATCACGGCACGGTGGACATCAAGCTTATGAGCCGGGAGTTAGGGATACCCGTGGTGCCCATAAGCGCCGCAAAGGGCGAGGGTATAAGCGAGCTGGTGGACAAGGCGGTGCAGACGGCGAGCAAAAAAATACAGCCGCAGGTCACGGATTTCTGTTCGGACAGTTCACCTGTACACAGGTGCATACATGCAGCAATACATATTATTGAGGACCATGCGGACAATATCGGTATATCGGCGCGTTTTTGCGCGGTCAAGCTGATAGAGGGCGACGCGGAAATGGAAAAGCGCCTGGAGCTTGACAAAAACGAGCTGGAGCTGCTGGAGCACTGCGTGGTGGAAATGGAGGACGCGACCGGCTTTGACAGAAACGAGGCACTAGCCGATATGCGATATACCTTTATAGAAAAGGTTACGGACACGTCGGTGGTAAAATGCGTTGAGAGCCGGGAACACAGCAGAAGCGTTAAGATAGACAGGGTGCTTACCGGCAAGTATACCGCGCTGCCTGTGTTCTTCGGAATAATGTTTCTGGTGTTTTTTCTGACCTTTAATGTAATAGGACAGGCGCTGTCCGACTGGCTGAGCATGGGTATTGACGCTCTTGCGAATCTGGTGGACAGGGGTCTTACCGCATACGGGATAAACCCTGTGGTGCACAGCCTTATCATTGACGGCATTTTTACCGGAGTGGGCACGGTGCTGAGCTTTCTGCCCATTATTGTAACGCTGTTTTTCTTCCTCTCCATACTGGAGGACACCGGATATATGGCGCGTGTGGCCTTTGTAATGGATAAGCTGCTGCGCAAGATCGGTCTGTCGGGGCGCAGCTTTGTCCCGATGCTGATAGGCTTTGGATGTACCGTCCCGGCAATAATGGCTACGCGTACGGTTTCCAGCGACAGGGACAGAAAGATGACCATTCTGCTCACGCCCTATATGAGCTGTTCGGCCAAGATACCGATATATGCGGTTTTCAGCGCGGCGTTTTTCCCGGACTGTGCGGCGCTTGTCATGATAGGACTGTACGCTTCCGGAATAATCCTGGGCATACTGCTTTCCCTTGTGCTTAAGAAAACCGCGTTTAAGGGCAACCCGGTTCCGTTTGTAATGGAGCTGCCCAATTACCGCCTGCCCTCCTTTAAGAGCGTAATGCTCCTGCTGTGGGAAAAGGCAAGGGATTTTTTGCAGCGCGCCTTTACCGTAATTTTTATCGCGTCCATTGTAATATGGTTTTTGCAGACCTTTGACACCAGGCTCAATGTGGTGGAGGATTCTGCGCAGAGTATGCTGGCCATGATAGGGCGGCTGATAGCCCCGATATTTGCCCCGCTGGGCTTCGGAGACTGGCGCGTGGCGACATCGCTGATTTCCGGCTTTACGGCGAAGGAGGCCGTGGTAAGCACTATGTCGGTGCTGTTCAATACCGGAATGAATGAGCTCGGCGGCGTGCTTTCCGGCGTGTTCAGCACGCTGAGCGCGGTAAGCTTTTTGCTCTTTACCCTGCTCTACACGCCGTGCGTGGCGGCAGTGACCACAATGCGCAGGGAGTTGGGCTCGCGCCTTGCCGCCCTGGGAGTGGTGCTTTTGCAGTGCGGAGTGGCCTATGCCGTGGCCTTTATCGTTTATCAGCTGGGGAGCCTGTTTATATGAGCGCCGCGGATTATATAATAATATTTGTTATACTGGCCGCTGCCGTGGCTGCGGTTTTCAGGACTGTGCGCAAGGGCGGCTCCTGCGGCTCCTGCCCGTATTCCGGCTCATGCACGCAAAAGAAGGGCTGCGGTGCACAAAAGAAAAGCGGCTCCTGCGGTAAATGCGGAGACCGCATCAAAGGTGACGGAAGCCCTTCCGGCACGGGCTGAAACGGCGCCGGGCTTTGCGGCGCGGCGGATGTACAATAAACAAAGAATATATCCGTATATTTACAGCGCGCCGACATTTTCGGCGCGCTGTGCTTTATTTCGCATTGCGGCTGCGCTGCGGAGCGTATTACGGGCGAGGGAATATGGAGCGCATTACGGGCGAGGGAATATTATCACGGCGGTGGTGCCCTTGCCGGGAGCGGAGGACAGCTTTACGCGCGCATGATGCACCGCGGCGGCGTGCTTGACTATGGACAGCCCGAGGCCTGTGCCGCCCGAAGCCTTGGAGCGGCTCTTATCCACCCGGTAGAAGCGCTCAAACACGCGCTCCAGGTCCTTTTCCGGTATTCCTATACCGGTATCCTTTACCTCCAGGCGGATATCGCTGCCGGTGTCCGTTATGGCTGCATCAATTCTGCCGTTATCCACATTGTATTTTACTGCGTTTTCGCATATATTGTAAACCATCTCGCGGGTGAGGGGATTAAGCCCGCGCACCGACGCATGAGTCCCGGAAACGGTAAAGGTAATATTGCGCAGCCTGCATTTGGGCTCCAGAGATTCCGCAACTTCCGATGTGAGCTGATACAGGTCGATAAGCTCGGTGCGGGGCAGAGTCCTGTTCTCGTCCAGATAGGAAAGCTTGATTATGTCGTCGGTAAGGTTGATCAGCCGCGAGGTTTCGGAGTATATCTTCTCCGAGAACAGAGCAACGTTTTCCGGGTCGGTCTGGCCGCTTCTGAGCAGCTCGGCATACCCTGAGATCACCGTTAAGGGCGTTTTAAGCTCGTGCGAAACATTGGCGGAGAACTCCCGGCGCAGCTGCTCGCGCGCTATTTCCTCTGTGGAGTCCAGCATCAGCAGTACGGCGCCGCTTCCGCTGACCGGGCCTGCGTATATCCTGTAGGTTCTGCCGTCCATGGTCAGCACCATGCTGCCCTTTTTGCCGCTGCAGGCTGCAGGGGCAAGACTGCTCAGCTCCGGGTCACGGTTTAACTCCAGCAGGTTTCTGCCGCTTATGTCTCTGTCCTCAAGGCTCAGTATGCGGCGCGCGCTTTTATTGGCGGTAAGCACCTCGCAGCGTGCGTTGAGCATTATAAAGCCCTCGCGCATGTTATCCGCCAAAGAGGTAAATTCCCGCTCCTTTTCGTTAAGGGAGTCCATCTGTTGGCGTATTTTTTTGTTTTGTGAGCCTATCCGCTCCACAAGGGGGGCCAGCTCGTCGTAGGGTGTATAGTCGGCGTTTTCCAGGTCTATGGTGTTTATAGGCGCCACTATGCGGCGGGTGAGCATTGCGGAAAACACAATGGTAAGTATCAGGATGGCGGCGGTGCAGAGCAGCAGCACCGGCAGTGCGGAAAGAAATGAGGCCAGAATACTGTCCGTTGTACGCCCCAGGCGCAGCACGCTTCCGTCCTGCAGCCGCACTGCGCAGTAAAGGGTCTGCTGCGCCAAAGTGGCGCTGGCGCGGGTACTCTCTCCGTAGCCTGCGGAAACGGCCTGCATAAATTCCGGACGGTCGGCATGATTGCCCAGAGCGGACGGTTCGGCTTCGGAGTCCAGCAGGACGGTTCCGTCCGGAGCTATCAGCGTTACCCGGTCCGGGGTCGTGTGCAGGATGCGTGCGATATAGCCGCTGTCGGCGTCGGCTGCGGCGGCGATGTACATGGCCTGGTTTTTAAGCCCGGATTTTATGCTGCGCATATGGTCGTTAAAGAGAAGTCCGGTCACCGTAAGGGCGGTAAGCAGGACTGCCAGAACGCTCAGTATGCAGAAATACAGGTTTATTTTGCGTTTCATAAGGAACCCCCGTAATTAAAACCGCCTTTATTGCTTAAGGTCGGAATGCTTGCTTTTGTGGGTGCCGGTAATGGAAAAATCCACCCATTCGGCGACATTTACGGCATGATCGCCGATGCGTTCAAGATATTTGGCTATCATAAGGTAATCGATGCAAAGCTCGCCGTCGGCATGGCCGGCGCGTATTAAGTCTACGATCTCCTGTTTTATTTGGGCAAAAAGGCTGTCCACCGCGTCATCGGCTTGGTAAACGCTGCGTGCAAGCTCCAGGTCTCTGCTTACAAAGGAATTGATTGCCCGGGTCACCATTGCGGCGGCCTGCCGCGCCATTTCCTCAATGCGGGCCACGGGAAGAGTACGCCCCTTCATAAAGCTTGTGATCTGGGCTATATCGGCTGCCTGGTCGCCTATACGCTCCATATCGCTTATCATTTTAAGCGCGGAGGACACCAGCCGCAGGTCCCGCGCCACCGGCTGCTGGCGCAGCAGCAGACGCATACACATGGCTTCTATCTCGCGCTCCTTGCTGTCTATTGCACTGTCGGTGCTTTCCACAAAGGCGCGCTCGCTGTCGCTGTCGGTGAGCAGGGCGTTAATAGCTCCTTTTATCACCTGTTCACACAGGGCGCCCATTGCAATCAGCTCGCAGTTGAGCTCTTTAAGCTGCAGATCAAAGGTATTGCGCATAATTACCGCTTCCTTTCGTTTTGTTGTCTTGGGTTCGGGCCGCGCTGCTGCGGCACTTGGGTTCAGGCCGCGCTGCTGCGGCAGGAGAAAAATCCGGAATCAGCCGAAGCGTCCGGTGATATAGTCCTCGGTACGCTTATCACGGGGGACGGAAAACAGTTTTTCGCTCGGCCCGTGTTCTATTATCTCGCCCAGCAGGAAAAAGGCGGTGCTGTCGCTGATGCGCACGGCCTGCTGCATATTATGGGTGACTATAACGATAGTATAATCTTTTTTAAGCTTTAGCGCAAGCTCCTCGATTTTGCCGGTGGATATGGGGTCAAGCGCGCTGGTGGGCTCATCCATAAGCAGAACTTCGGGCTGGACGGCCAGAGCTCTGGCAATGCACAAGCGCTGCTGCTGTCCGCCGGAGAGCCCCAGAGCGCTTTTTTTGAGGCGGTCCTTGACCTCGTCCCAGATAGCGGCGGCGCGCAGAGCCTCCTCTACCAGCTCGTCCAGCTTTACCCGGTTGCGTATCCCGTGGGTGCGGGGTCCGTAGGCTATGTTGTCGTATATGCTCATGGGGAAGGGGTTGGGCTTCTGGAATACCATACCTACGCGCTTGCGCAGAATATTCGTATCCATATCGGAGTATATGTCCTGCCCGTCCAGCAGTACGCTGCCCTCTATTTTGCAGCCCTCCACAAGGTCGTTCATGCGGTTAAGACATTTCAAAAGAGTGGATTTGCCGCATCCCGACGGCCCGATAAATGCACATATCTCATGCTCTTTTATGTTTATATTGACATTTTTAAGGGCATGAAAGGAGCCGTAGTGCAGGTTGAGATTTTCTATTACGATTTTATCCATATATTTATTACCACCTTCCGGTTTCGTAGGTATTCATGCTTTTTTCCGTCTTCCTTCGGGACAGTGTCAGTGTTTGTCATCACCGCTGCGTCTGGATATTCTGCCTGCTATAAATGATGACAGCGCGTTTATACCCACAACCAGCAAAAGCAGTACCACGGCCGTGGCATAGGCCTGCCCGATATAAAGCCCTTCGCGCGACAGGGAATACATATGCACCGAAAGGGTTCTGCCCGACTGCGTAAGCCCGGTGCATATTTCGGTAAAGGTTCCGGCTGTATATATAAGCGCGGCGGTTTCTCCCACTATCCTGCCTATGGAGAGTATTACGCCGGAGAGGATGCCGGGTACGGCGGCGGGCAGAACTATTTTAATGACGGTGCGCAGTCTGCCGGCGCCAAGACCGAAGCTGCCTTCCCGGTAGCTGTCCGGTACGCTCAGAAGCGCCTCTTCGGTGGTGCGCATTATAAGGGGCAGTATCATTATGGCAAGGGTGCAGGCTCCGGCTATAAGGGAATAGCCCCATTTAAGAGCCACCACAAAGAAGAGATAGCCGAACAGTCCGTAAACGATGGAGGGTATTCCGGAGAGGGTTTCGGCTGCCATGCGCACTATGCCGACCAGCTTGTTTCCGCGGTGTGCGTATTCCGTCATGTATACGGCGGCACCTATGCCTATCGGGACGGCAAACAGCAGGGATATAAGCGTCATGGACACGGTGTTTATCAGTGCGGGGAGCAGCGAGTTGTTTTCCGTGGTGTAATGCGGAGAAAACAGCTCGGGGGAGAGATGAGGTATGCCTTTTATAAGTATATAAATAATGATAAACAGCAACAAAACGGATGTTATTGCCGCGGCGCCCACCGTTATGATGCACAGCACCAGCGAAAGAGGGGAATGCCTGTACTGCAGGAGCTTTGTTTTAAGTGAGCGCGCCGCAGCGGAAATGCGGCTTTGCAGGCGGTACCCGGGTTCTTTTAGAGTCATGTCCTGCTCCTCCTTTTTATTAGCGCAAATACCAGATTGATAAGCAGGATAAAGGCAAACAGCACCGCGGCGGTAGCTATCAGCGCCTGACGGTGAAGGTCTGCGGCATAGCCCATTTCCATTACTATATTGCCCGTCAGCGTGCTTATGCCGTTAAGCAGTCCGGTGGGCATGCGCGTCTGATTGCCCGCCACCATTATTACCGCCATGGTTTCGCCCACTGCGCGGCCTATCCCCAGCACTACGGCGGCGGCAACACCGCTTTTTGCGGCGGGAAGCACGGCGGTGAAAACGCTTTTTTCGTGCGAGGAGCCAAGCGCAAGCGCGCCGTAATAAACCTCCTGCGGTACGGCACTGATGGCGGCTTCACTGACGCCTATCACGGTGGGCAGTATCATTATGCCCAGCAGCAGCGAGGCCGTAAGCAGGGAAAAACCGCTTCCGCCGAAGGTGTCGCGTATAAACGGAACCATTACCACAAGTCCGAAGAAGCCGTAGACCACCGAGGGTATCCCGGCCAGCAGTTCCAAAAACGGATGCAGTACCCGATACAGCTTTTTGGGACAAAAGCGTGACATGAAGATTGAGGTAAGCAGTCCCAGAGGGACTCCGGCTATTATTGCGCCCAGAGTAACCAGAATACTGCCTGTTATCATGGGGAGCAGTCCGTAGATGTCGTTTTCCGGACGCCATTCCTTTCCAAAGAGAAAATTGCCAAGCCCTATCTGCGATATTGCCGGAGCGCCTCCGCTGAAGATAAACACAATTATCAGCAGCAGCGCTATGATAAATATGCAAGCGCATATCAGAAAGATGAGCATAGCGGAGTTTTCCTTGAGTCTGCCTGTTTTTTTGACCTGCTTTTTCATAATGATGATCGCCTTTACGGCTCCTTTCAGAATCTGACAATGCAGCGGCCCGGAATTACCGGTCTGCCGCATACGGCGCAACCGCTCCTAAGCTAAGGAGCGGTCGGCCGATAGATATACGGAGCGGATAAATCAGCTCAAATTCCATTTGGTGATCCCGCCCATGAATATTTTGCCTACCTGCTCGGTGGTGAGCCCGTCGGTAGTGTTCTGCTTGTTAACTATTACGGCGATTCCGTCAATAGCTATTTTTGTGCTGCTCAGACCCTTTTCCGCTTCGCTGTCCTTGAGCTCGCGGGAAGCCATTCCGATGTCGCAGACGCCGTCAATTGCACCGTTTATACCGCTGGTGGAGTCTGTTTCCTGGATTTCTATGGTGACATTGGCGTTGATTTTTTCATAGGCTTCTTTAAGCTTGCCCATTACGGGGGTTACGCTGGAGGAACCGCCTATAACGATGCGTCCGGACGGATTAGCACAGGAGAAGGCTTCTCCGGCAGCGGCCGATATATATCCGGCTCCCTCTATGACCTCCTGGCCTTCCTTGCTCATGATGAAGTTTACAAAATCCTGCGCAGTTTCGCTGAGCCCGTCCTTATAAACGATGTTGAAAGGACGAGCCGCCTTATAAGAGCCGTTCTTGATGTTTTCCACGGTGGCCTCTGCTCCGTCTATCTTAAGAGCCTTGACCGTATCGTTAAGAGAACCCAGCGAAATATAGCCTATGGCGTACGCGTTGCCGGCAACGCTGGTAAGCACTACCGAGGTGCTGTTTGTCTGCTGTGCTTCGGGGCTTGTCATGTCAACTTTGTTTCCGTCTGCGTCCTTTTGCTCTACGCCGAACAGCTCGATAAAGGCGCCTCGTGTACCAGAGCCGTTTTCACGGCTTATGACGGTTATTGAACTGTTGCCGTCAAAGGAGGCTGACTGTTCGGAGCTGCAGCCGACAAACAGCAGGGCTGCCGCTGTAAATGCGCAAAGCACGGTAAGTAATTTCTTCATATCTGTTACCAGTCCTTATTTTAGTTTTGCAGGAGCTTTTTTGCTCTTGCGCGGTAATTCTATCAGTCCGGTGTAAAATCCGCATTACCGCAAATGAGAAATCCGTGTAAAATATTATGTCCCGTACCGCGGCATACTTGCAAAAAAAGCAGGCTTATGCCGCAGCACGCCGTAAAAACGGAAGGTATTAAAAACCGGATAACCTCAATAATTAAAGGGGACTTGCGGAATTACATCATTGACAATTAGGACAAAATAGCGGATAATATATAAAAGAGGATTTTACTGCACATATAAAATTCGGAGCAATACGGCAAAAAGGGCATAATATGAAGCACAGAATAACAGGAGTGGCGGAAAACTCAATAGCTGCCGAGCTGGGCATTAAGGCGGGCGACTATCTCCTTGCCTTTGATGAGAATCCGGTGGAGGATATACTTGATTATGAGTATTATCAGGCCAGGGACAGCTTTTCCATGACTGTGCAGGACGCCTCGGGCGAGGTGACCATATATGATATCGACAAGTATGAGGACGAGATCATAGGCTTGAGCTTCGAAAACGATATGCTCAGGCTGAAGCATTGCTGCAATAAATGTATTTTCTGCTTTGTGGATCAGCTTCCGCCCAATATGCGCCAAAGCATGTATGTCAAGGATGACGACTGGCGCATGTCCTTTATCATGGGCAACTATGTCACCCTTACCAACCTTAAGGAAAGGGATATAGAGCGCATAATACGCCAGAAGATAAGTCCGCTGTATATTTCGGTGCATGCGACCGACCCGGAGCTCAGGGCGCGGATGCTGGGCAACCCAAACGGCGGCAATATCATGGAGCTGCTGCATCGCCTTGCCGACGGCGGCATTGATTTTCACGCACAGGTTGTGCTTTGTCCCGGCTATAATGACGGTTTCCAGCTGCGCAAAACCTTTGAGGACCTGCTTGTGCTGCATCCCAGATGCCGCAGTCTTGCCGTTGTTCCGGTGGGGCTGACTTATCACAGGAGCGGGCTTACCAAGCTGCGCAGGGTAGGACAGTCCGACGCTTCGTATATACTCAGCGAAATAGAGGGGTGGCAGAAGAAATGCCTGGAGATGAAGTCCACGCGCTTTATATTCGCCGCCGACGAGATGTATCTTATCGCCGGGAATGATATACCCAAATATGAGGCATACGAGGATTTCGCTCAGCTGGAAAACGGTGTGGGAATGCTGGCTAAAATGGAGCACGAGATCGAGGAAACACTTGCAGACCCTATGCTGCCGCCGTGGATACTGGACAGGGAGATATCCATAGCCTGCGGCGTTTCGGTGGCCGGGTTTTTGCAGAAGCAGGCGCTCAGGGTAACCGAAAGGTTCCCGAATCTTACGGTAAACATCTACCCGGTGCGGAATTTCTTCTTCGGAGAGAGCGTTACAGTAACGGGACTGCTGACCTGCAAGGATATTGCGGTACAGCTTGAGGGGAAAAAGCTGGGCAGCGAGCTGCTGATATCACGGAGCATGCTCCGGCAGGGAGAGGAAACCTTCCTGGATAACCTTACCGTTAAGGATCTTGAGGGCTGGCTGCATGTGTCGGTTACGCCTGTGGACAATGACGGAGAGAGCTTTGTGTATGCGCTGCTCGGCCTGGAAAAGAACGGGTATTGACGCGGCGCAGTATTCAGTACAGTCGGAAAGAGGAAATGAATGAAGGGTTTAGTTGCAATAGTAGGAAGACCGAATGTGGGCAAGTCCACATTTTTCAATAAGCTGATAGGCAAGCGCGTCAGCATTGTTAAGGACACTCCCGGAGTGACGCGCGACCGTATATACGGGGATGCGGAATGGCTGGGCAATGTTTTTACGGTGGTGGACACCGGCGGCATAGAGCTAAGAAGTGAGGATGTATTTTTCAAAGAGATGCGCCGCCAGGCCGAGGTGGCGGTGGACACCGCCGATGTCATACTGTTTTTTACCGATGCGCGTGCGGGTCTTATGGCGGACGATACCGATATTGCCGATTATCTCAGGCGGAGGCATAACCGCATAATACTGGTGGTAAACAAGGTGGACAGCCCCAAACAGGAGGACGGCGTATATGATTTTTATTCGCTGGGTTTGGGTGAGCCCAGCGTTATAAGCGCTCAGCAGGGGCTGGGAATAGGCGACCTGCTGGACCGAATAGTGGAGCTGCTGCCCAAAAACGAGGAGACTCAGGAGCACCAGAGTATTTCCATAGCGGTGGTGGGTAAGCCCAACGCGGGCAAATCGTCGTTAGTGAATAAAATACTGGGGCAGGAAAGAACCATTGTAAGCGATATTCCGGGCACCACCAGGGATGCCATCGATACCGGATTTTTCTGGCAGGAACGCCCGTTCAACATAGTGGATACGGCGGGTATAAGGCGCAAGCGCAGCGTGGATGACGACAGCATTGAGCGCTACAGCGTTATAAGGTCGCTGGACGCCGTACGCCGCTGCGATGTGGCGCTGATAGTGCTGGACGCATCTGCCGGAATAACGGAGCAGGATGTCAAAATAGCGGGCTATGTTCATGAGCAGGGCAAGGCCTCGGTGGTTATCGTAAACAAGTGGGATAAGATTCAGAAGGATTCCGGGACGGCGGACAAATTCAGAAAGCAGCTTGAGGCGGACCTTGCGTTTATGGACTATGTAAGCGTGGAGTTTATTTCGGCGCTTACCGGCCAGAGGCTCAACAGGATACTTCCGGCGGTGATTGCCGCGTATGAGCAGACAAACAGACGTATATCCACCGGCGTACTGAATGACGCGCTGCAGGACGCTATGGCGGTTATGCAGCCTCCGTCTGACAAGGGAAGGCGGCTTAAGATATTCTATTGTACACAGGTATCCGTGGCGCCTCCGGGCTTTGTACTGTTTGTCAATGACAGCACGCTGATGCATTTTTCATATCAGCGATACCTGGAAAACTATTTCCGCAAGACCTTCGGCTTTGAAGGAACGCCGATCAGATTCATGCTCAGAGAAAAAGATGGAGAGGAAGTGTGATCATGTTTTTCAAAATTATCATTACCTTGCTTCTGGGGTTCCTGCTGGGTTGCATACCCGGGGCTGCAATAGCTGCCAAGGTGGCGGGCAGAAAGCTGGAAAGCACCGTAACCACTACGGGAGTGCTGAGGGAGCTGGGTATCAATTATGCTCTTATCGCTCTGGCGGTAGATGTATTCAAGGGCTTTCTGGCCGCGCTTCTGGGGTGGCTGATAATCTCAGACGCGGCGGATCTGGGAATAGCGATAGGCGGCATTGCCGTGATGCTGGGCCATGTGTTCAATGTGGCTTACGGTTTCCGCGGCGCCAAAGGAATAGCGCCGTACGGCGGAGTGCTTATTATGATCTCCTGGTGGCTGGGATTGCTTCTGCTTGTGCTGGGAGTGATGCTGTTTGCCGCAGTAAAGTTTTATAAGCCGTTGGTCATACTGGCTACCCTTATCGCCGCCATACTGGTAAGCGTTTTTGTTGCGCGGGGCTGGAGCATTGCTTATTCCTGGCTTATGTTCGCGTTTTCGCTGTTTTTGCAAAGAGATATACTGGCAAACGCCTTTGCAGGCAGGAGCGGATTTACGGGCAGCAAGGGCTCCGGGCGGAATCTCCGATAGTCTGGCCTCTTAGTGCGCCGGGGCATCCGCTTCGGCAGATAGGGCCGGATCAATAATGCCTTTTTGTGCTCAGGCGGCGCAGCGGAAGAAATCCGCTGCGCCGCAGCTATATCTGCGTTATATAAAAGTATTATGTCGTACTGTTATTGCCAAGGGCAGACAGTGCGGCATTTTTTGCCTCTTTATAGCGGCCTGCTCCGGGCGGAGAAGGGCTTTGACGCAAATTGCCGCAAAACCTCAGGGGCAAACAAGGCGCAAAATAAAGCGCAGGACGGCATATTTTGCAGGGGCGGTTTAATACCGATGATACACTATAAGTGTAAAAGCGGCGGCGGCTTGCATGGGATTGTAAATGCAGGCCGTGGATGCCGCCTTAAAAGCTATATTAAAGGGGGAAAAAGTGTGGAGGACAGGATAGAAATAGCGTGCAGGGTGAGCGGGCAGGAGCTCTGCTGCGATGAAAAACCCGACTTATATACCGGGCAGCAGAATTACATCCGGCTGAAATTTGAATTTGACGCCTTGTGGGAGAACATAACGCCGCGCACCGCCGTATTCAGCTGTGCAAGAGAAGCGGACAGTATATCGGTAAGCATACCTGATGACAGGACCGTGCTGATACCGTGGGAAATGATGGACGAGCCGGGAGTTGTATATGTCTCTGTGTACGGAGGCGACAGGATGACCACCAACAGAATCGGATTTGCGGTGTACAGGTCGGGCTATGAGCCGGAAGCGGGGACGCCCAAAGAGCCGACGGAAGACGCGGTATCCAGCATATTTGCCGCGGCGGCCGCCGCGTCCGGCGCCGTAACGGAGCACAATCAAAGCCAAGAGGCGCATCAGGATATCCGTCAAAGCTTAACCGGCATGGAACAGAGCAAGGTAGACAAGGTGGAGGGCAAGGGGCTTTCCTCCAATGACTACACCGACGCCGATAAGGCTAAGGTGGACGCACTCGCAGGCGGCGGAGCGCAGTTAGCACTGGATGACGGCGCGGGCAACGCTTTAACGCTGGACGCGGACGGCGACCTGTTGGTGGACACGACGCGCACAAGCCCGGCCGACCCCACCACAAGCGGCAAAACTCTTGGGTATAAAGCGGCGCTGGACACGCTTACAAATGTGGGCAATAACACGCGGGGCGCTACAATAAGCCTGAAACGCAGACTATCGGGAGAAGATCAGAGTTTAACCACATATTTGCTGACTACCGGACTTATTGAAATACGCACCGGGACGACGGCGGAGCTGGACAACAGCGCATCCGGGGTGCAGACGACATTTTCCTCCGCAATGAGCGGAACGCCCAGCGTAGTTTTGCTGCAGCCGCTTTCGGGGCAGACCGGAGTTGCCGCGCCCAAGATAGTAAGCAAGAGCGCCATCGGCTTTTATGCTACACTGGGAGGTTCAACCGGAACAAGTACCAGATGCGAGTATCTTGCCATAAGGTTTAACTACATGACCCAGCTCTATTGACGCAGGCCGGAGGAACAAGCCATGGACACAGAGATAATTGTTGCACTTGTGACGCTTACGGGCACGGCGCTGGGCACCTTCGGAGGAATAGTGGCAAGCGGAAAACTGACAAGTTATCGCCTTAAACGGCTTGAGGAAGAGGTGCGGCAGCACAACAATTTTGCACGGCGCATGCCTGTCGTGGAGGAGCAGATAAAGGTCATCAACCACAGAATTGATGATCTTGAGCACACAAATTATAACGGAGGAATATAAATAGAAATGGATATTACTGAATTTGCGGCAGTGCCGGCCATAACGGCGATTGTTTATCTTGCGGCATATCTTATCAAAACGGTTTCTGCAAGCGAGAAGGCAAACAGGATGCTGCCTCCCGTTTGCGGTATTATGGGCCTTATACTGGGGCTTGTATGCTATTTTGCCCTTCCCGGATATCTGAGCGCGGATAACTGGGTAACGGCGGCTGCAATAGGCGCTGTGAGCGGGTTTGCCGCAACCGGGATAAACCAGATATACCGTCAGGCGGTAAAGACGGCAAATATGGGAATTGAGGGAGAGGAATCCTCTGATGAAGAGCATGCTGGATGAGTTTACGGAATATCTTGAAGGTGAAGTAAAAAAGGGCAGTATATATGTGCTGGGGGCACAGGGACAGCGCGCCCCCTTTGCCGAGGAATGGTTGGAGCGTCGGGAGCACGGGAATGCGGACAATGTCCAAAGGTGCAGGAAACTGCTCAGGCAGCGTATTCAGGACGGGTATTCCGAGCCGGAGATAGGGGCATTTGACTGCTCCGGCCTGGGAATGTACTGGCTGCAGAATGTTAAGGGTATATATAAGTCTGACCTTAACGCAAGCGGACTTAAGGGAAAATGCGAAAGGATATCCCGGGGAGAAATAAGGCGCGGGGACTGGGTATTTGTAACCGACGGCGACGGCAGGGCGGAGCATATAGGCTATGTGGCGGATGATGAGCTGAATGTCATTGAGGCCCGCGGCAGGGACAGCGGCGTGATAAAAGGGAGAATGGACGGCCGTTGGAATTACTTCGGCAGGCCGGAGGTATTCAGAGATGAGATAAACGGGGAGGAGGGCACAGAATTGACGGCAGCTTTGAAGCTGGGGGACAAAGGTAAAAGCGTAACGGATTTGCAGAAGGAGCTTTCCGGGCTGGGATATGATATCGGAAAGCACGGCGCGGACGGCATTTTCGGCCAGGACACCCAAAGCGCAGTAAAGGCGTTTCAGACAGATAGCGGCATAAAAGCGGACGGGATAGTGGGGCCGAAAACGGAAGCGGCACTGGCTATAGCGGCAGGAAAAAAGCAGACAGAGAAACAGGACGGCGAGACCGACTGCCGCGAGATAAAGGATAAATATAACGCTTTATTGCAGGAAATAAGGGCGCTTTTGGACAAATACCCGTCCGACTGACGAGTGAGGCAGGGGCAAAAACGGCTGGGCAAGTCATAGCACGCCAAGCCGTTTTTCATAAGACCAATAAGTAAATCGGCAACCTTCCAACGAAGATTGCCGATCTTTTTGGCAAAGATGAACCATTTTACACTAATAATAACATATAATTTATTAATGAAGAGTAATTCATTTATAAACAAAAAGAAATATCTATATCTATTATCCATTAATAAATATTGCTAAAATATTAATCTTTCTTTTCTTCAATTGTAATATTATTTATCGATTTAGCAAGCGCTCTTTTTGCTTTTGTTTCTAAGTTCTTTTCAATAAATGTCATATAAGACCCTTCCCATACAAATAATGTTCCAGTAATATTTATTAAATCAAACCATAATTCATATTCTTGGCTACGCAAAATATAGCTAAGTAAAATAACTAGTGCTCCCGCGCCAATTAAAGACCATCCAATACATAATTTCTTATTGTTTTCTTTTATCGCGTTATACACTGCAAGTTTCACATTTTGACGAATAATATCTTCGCACTCATTTTGTGAATAATTTTCGAAATCTTTAATCACAATACGAATATTTAATTTGTACTTTCGTGGTAGCATTGAAACTGCTTCTTTTATATCAGAAAGCAATTTCTCGTTTAGTTTTTCAATCTTATCATTACCAAAATTAGGATTTATCAGTTCTGAAAAAGTATCATAAACTAATTCTAAAGTCGCTTCATTTTCATTAAGA
>JAQXIQ010000089.1 GCA_029007865.1 Bacillota bacterium | reverse complement strand
TTATAATCCAACCGAAATCAAACCCCTTTGCTTACGCGGCTATTATAGCACAGGGCAGTTTTTATAGCAACATTTATTTTGGCCTTTTTCGCCCGCCGCGGGTAATATTCTTATTGACAATAGCTCACGGTAATGTTTACGCCTTTATCCGCGCGTTAATGGTAATGTTTTCAAGACAGTGAGCTGATGAGTGATATGCTCACCTTTATCCGCGCGCTGAGGGTAATGTCGGAATGCCGCTTTCGGGAAAGCAAAGCATCTTCCCTTATCCGCGCGTTAACGGTAATGTTGCAAAAGAGGCGCGCATACATTCTTAATATGCCGGTACAAAGCGGTATCCGGCATAATTCCGGGAAAGGACGCTCTTGAGCGGAAAAACAACAATGGTGCGCAGAATAACAAATATTCTCTCGGCGGTGCTGCTGCTTGCCATGGGGGTCTTTTGCGTGTTTGCAACGCCCGGGCTTATAAAAAACGCACAGGCAGACATACTGGGGACGGAGCTTAATAAACGGCGTGCGGAGCGGTATAGCGGCGTGATAACCATCTGGCAGACCGACAGCTTTGAGGGCGGAACGGGCAGCCGCACCGCGTGGCTGAACAGGCGGCTGGGCGAGCTGGAAAAGAGATACAACGGCGTTTACTTCGCGGTAAAAACGGTCAGCCCGGAGCTGCTGCCCGCCATGCTGGAAAGGAGCCGCCCCGACCTGATATGCTTCGGCACGGGCACCTTTACGCCGGAGCAGGCCAAGGAGCTGCTCATGCCGCTGTCCACCTCCGCCGCGCTTATCCCGCCCCTTCTGGAATGCTGCGGCGGGCTTGCGGTGCCGCTGTATTTCGGCAGCTACTGTCTGCTGACGGGTACCGAGTACGCCTCCCGGCTGCAGAGCACGGACGGCCTTGCGGATTATCTCAACCTTGGCTGCGGCAGCATAACCCACAACAGGCAGAAAACCCAGGTGACGCGTCTGACCGCGCGCTGTGACAACTCCGGGCTTGCGGCGCTGGCCATGCTGCTGGAGCCTGGAAGCCTGGACTTTGAGATATCCCTGCGCGACGGCGACGGGCTGTGGGACTGCTACAATTACGACCGCCTGTGCGCCACGGCGCTGTGCTCACAGCGGCAGCTCTACAGGCTCACCGCGGCGGCAGCCCGGGGCCGCAGCCGCGCCAGCGTGCTTATTCCCCTGTCGGGCTATACAGATATGGTTCAGGCAATAGGCATAATAAAGGGCGCGGAGGGCAAAAAGCTGGCGGTGCTGCAAAATGTCGTAGATTACCTGCTGTCCGGCCCGGTACAGCAGACCGTAAACGAGATAGGGCTGCTGCCCGCCGGGCTAAACGCCTTTAACGGGATAACTTACGACAATCAGTTTATGCAGGAGCTGGCCGAGGCGGTAAGAAAAAGCGGCGTATGCACCCCCTCTCTGTTTTTTGACACACGCAGCGCCGCGGAGAATGCGGCAAAATACCTGACGCAGGGGGACGGGGGCTATATCGACCGGCTGAGGGCGGGGCTTTACGGCACGGAATCGCCTTGAAACGGATAAAGTCAATTTTCCGCCGCAAAACCGCGGCGTTGCCGCATTTGCCGCCCCGAAGACCTCCGCCTTACCGCGGCGGCTTTTGAGAAAACCGTTGTTTTGCCGCACCGCCTGCCGCAAAAACCGCCGCTTTGCTGCATTAGCTGTTGCTAAAACAGACGTTTTGTTGTATTATTAGTATATATGCCGGAAATATGCCTGCCCGGCTCACGGCACGGCGCTCCGGCCTGCGCCGGAAACGGTGCGACGCCGGATTTTATGTGCAGATTTGGCAGCCGGATTTTTTGCGCAGATTTGGCAGCCGGATTTATGCGCAGATTTGGCAGCCGGATATTATGCGCAGATTTAATAATAATAAAAGGAATGGATCCCGTTATGCTTTGTCAAGCCGCAAAGAACGACCTTGCCGATATATGTCCCGTACTGTTTGACGAGCCCATGTGCCGCCGCACCACCTTTCGCATAGGAGGGCCGGCGGAATGCCTTGCCATGCCGGAAAGCCCGGAGCAGGTCATGGAGCTGCTTAAATTTTGCCGCCGCGCAGACATCCCGGTAACGGTGCTGGGCAACTGCTCCAATGTACTGGTGCGCGACGGCGGCGTGGAGGGCGTGACGCTGCTGATAAACGCCAATATGTCCTCGGTCTCGGTGCAGGGCGAAACCCTTACCGCACAGGCCGGAATTACCATGAGCTCACTTGCGCAGTTGTGCATTCGCGCCTCCCTGACCGGGTTTGAGTTTGCAAGCGGCATACCCGGGTGTCTGGGCGGCGGTATATATATGAACGCGGGCGCTTACAACGGAGAGATAGGCTCTCTGGTGTCCCGGGTCTTTATAATAGACGAAGAGCTGCAATACCGCACCCTGTCGCATGAGGAGATGTGCTTTGGCTACCGCCGCACCGCATTAAGTGGCAGGAGCGTGGCGGTGCTGGGGGCGGAGCTAAAGCTTGAGCGGGGGCGCAGTGAGGATATAAGCGCCGCGATAGCCGACTTTACCCGGCGCCGCAGAGAGCGTCAGCCCCTCAACTACCCCTCGGCAGGCAGCGTTTTCAAGCGTCCCGAGGGCGCGTATGCCGCGGCGCTTATTGACGGCGCGGGGCTGAAGGGCACCTCCGTGGGCGGAGCCGAGGTGTCGCAGAAGCACGCCGGATTTTTTGTAAACACGGGCGGAGCCACCGCCTCGGATGTGCTTGCGCTTATCGATAAGGTCAGGCAGACGGTAATGGATAAGACCGGCTTTATACTGGAGCCGGAAATAAAAATAATCGGTCACGATTAAGCCCTTCGGGTTGGGGCTTGATGTGCCGCGGTACCGGGCGCAGTGCGCACAACCGGCCGTGCGGACGCGGAGCAGCTTCCCGCCGAAAAACCCGGGAACCGAGGATAAAATGCGTTTTGTAATAGTAACGGGTCTGTCCGGCTCTGGCAAGACAGGAGCACTAAAGCACATGGAGGATATGGGCTTTTTCTGCGTGGACAATCTCCCCCCTGCGCTTCTGCCTCGCTTTGCCGATATGTGCTTTACCGGCAGCACCATGGAAAAGGTCGCCGTAGGCATAGATATGCGCGGCCGCGAGTTCTTTGCGGGGCTCCCCGACGCCATCAAGTATATGGAGGACAACCGTTACGAATTCGAGGTGCTGTTCCTCTATGCTTCGGAGGATGAGCTTGTAAAACGCTACAACTTTACAAGGCGCGCCCATCCTCTGGCCGTGGGCGGACGGCTGCTTGAGGGCATCCGCCGGGAAAAGGAGCTTTTAACCGACCTTTCCTACCGCGCCACGGTCAAGATAGACACCACAAATCTCAAGCTGAAGGATCTGGGCGAGCTGCTTTACAGCTACTACGGCGACGGCGAGCCGGTACAGGACAGGCTGCGCCTGACCGTGGTCTCCTTCGGCTTTAAGCGCGGCATACCCAGCGATACCGATATGATGTTTGACGCGCGCTTTCTGCCCAACCCCTACAACATCGAGGAGCTGCGCCATCACTCCGGGCTGGAAAACGACGTGCGCTCCTATCTTATGCAGTTCCCCGAGGTCACCGAGTTCTGCGACCGCCTGTTTGAGTTTATCTCCTTTGTTCTGCCGTATTATCACCGCTCGGGCAAGCGCAATCTTGTGGTAGCCATAGGCTGCACCGGCGGTATGCACCGCTCCGTTGCCACCGCGCAGATAATAGCGGAGCGCTTCCGCGCCGCGGGCAAGCAGGTATTCGTGGAGCACCGCGACCTGGAATACGAAAAGCTCAGCACGATCAGCAATAAATAAACCGCCGACAGCGGTCTGCGCGCAACAGCACCGGCTTCCGCCGGGTCTGGCAGCGCACCGACGGTTTTGGCAGCGTGCCGACGGTTTCGGCGACGCGCCGACGGTTTTGACAGAGTGCGACGGGAATATTCTATGCCGCTTTGCCGCCTCAACATCCATGCCGTGTTTTGGCGCTGCGCGACGGGAATATTCCGTTGCACAACGCACGATTTCAAGGGAGGGTAAAAGGTCTTTATGTCCTGCACTACCGCGCTCAAGGACGAGCTTGCACGCTTTGACCCCAAAAAGGACTGCTGCGCGCTTGCGGAGCTTGCCGCCCTGGCAAGAACACAGGGTGAGCTGGTACTGCCCGGAGGCGGACGCATCGCGCTGAGCATCTCCACCGAGCACGAGCCCACCGCGCGCCGCACCGCGGCTCTGTGCCGCCGCCTTTTCGGCATATCCCCCGATATTACCGTGATAAGCAAGCGCCAGCCCCGCCCCATGCGCATATATGTCATCTATCTGGACAGGGACGACGTGCTGGCACGCCTGGGGATAAGCGCCAGTCCCGCCCCTCTGGAAGGTTTTATAAAAGGCGAGTGCTGCGCCGCCGCCGCCCTGCGCGGAGCCTTCCTGGGCTGCGGAATGCTCTCCGATCCGGAAAAGCAGTATCTGCTTGAGTTTTCCCTGAACGGCGAGTCTGCGGCGGAGGACATCGTGGAGCTGCTTGCCCGCAGCGGCATATCCTGCTCCTGGACCGAGCGCGGAGAGAAGGAGATCATCTATATCAAGGAGTTTGAGTCCCTGGTCAACCTTACCGGGCTGATGGAGGGCTATTCCACGCTGCTGATGCTGGAGAACACCCATGTGCTCAAGGATGTGCGCAACCGGATAAACCGCCGCACCAACTGCGACACCGCCAATATAGAAAAAACCGTAAACGCCTCGGTGCTGCAAACCGAGGATATACTCTACATTTCCCGCAGGATAGGGCTTTCGGCGCTGAGCGCGCCGCTTGAGGAGGCCGCGCGGCTGCGCCTGGAAAACAGCAGCGCCTCGCTGAGCGAGCTGGCCGCCTCAATAGGAATATCGCGCTCCGCCATGAACAACCGCCTGCGCAAAATCCGCCAGACGGCTCAGGAGCTGCGGCAACAGGAGGAAGAGCTTTGAGCGTTTTTACACATCTGCATGTGCATACGGAATATTCCCTGCTGGACGGCGCCTGCCGTATTAAGCCCCTTGTGGCAAGAGCCAAGGAGCTTGGATACGACGCCCTTGCCATAACCGACCACGGCGCCATGTACGGCGTTGTGGAGTTTTACAAGGAGTGCAAGGCTCAGGGCATCAAGCCCATAATAGGCTGCGAGGTCTATGTCGCCCCGCGCTCCATGGACAACAAGGAGGGCCGGGCGGACAAGGAATATGCTCACCTTTTGCTGCTTGTGCAGAACGAAACGGGATACCAGAACCTTATCAAGCTGGTCAGCCAGGGCTTTACCCGCGGCTTTTACTACAAGCCCCGCATAGACTACGACCTGCTGTCCCGGCACAGCGACGGCCTGATATGCACCTCGGCCTGCATAGGCGGCGACATCCCCCAGCTGCTGCTTGCCAACGACTGGGACGCGGCGGAGGCGTTAGCCTCCCGGCTCAAGGCCATGTTCCCCGGCAGGTTCTATATCGAGCTTCAGGACCACGGGCTTGCGCCCCAGCAGGCGGTCAACCCCCTGCTGATAAAGCTGGCGCGCAAGCTTGAGCTCCCCCTTGTATGCACCAATGACACCCACTATATAAACCGCGAGGACGCCGAGGCGCACGACGTGCTGCTCTGCATACAGACCGGCAAAACGCTGGCCGACGCCGACCGCATGCGCTTTGAAAACGACAGGTTTTACCTTAAAAGCCCCCAGGAGATGTCGGAGCTGTTCTCCTATGTCCCCGACGCCATAGCCAATACCGCCGAGATAGCCCGGCAGTGCAATTACGACTTTGTCTTCGGCCAGCTCAAGCTGCCATACTATCAGCTGCCCGAGGGTCTGACCGCGCCGCAGTATATGCGCAGGATAGCCACCGAGGGGCTGGAGCGCAAATACTCCTGCATTACGCCCGAGATACGCAGCCGTTTTGAATACGAGCTTGCCATGATAGAGAAAATGGGCTATGTGGAATACTATCTTATTGTATGGGACTATGTGCATTACGCCAAGACTCACGGCGTGGTGGTGGGCCCGGGCCGCGGCAGCGGCGCGGCCAGTATAGTGGCCTACTGCATGGATATAACCACCCTTGACCCAATTAAATACAACCTGCTCTTTGAACGCTTCCTCAACCCGGAGCGCGTCAGCATGCCCGACTTTGACGTGGACTTTGACCCCAACGGCAGAGGCCGGGTAATAGATTATGTCACGGCCAAATACGGCAGCGAAAACGTGGCGCAGATAGTGACCTTCGGCACCATGAAGGCACGCCTTGTGGTGCGGGACGTGGGGCGGGCTATGAACCTGCCCTACGCCGAGTGCGACCGCATAGCCAAGCTTATCCCCTTTTCCCTGGACATGACACTGGAAAAGGCTCTGCGGGAAAATCCCGAGCTTAAAAACGCGGTGGAATCCGACGACCGCCTGAAAAAGCTGATGGAGTATTCCATGAAGCTGGAGGGGCTGCCCCGCCACACCTCCACCCATGCCGCCGGAGTGGTAATAACGGAAAAGCCGGTGCAGGAATACGTCCCTCTTGCGGTAAACGACGGCATGCCGGTTACCCAGTTTACCATGAAGACCCTGGAAAAGCTGGGACTGCTCAAGATGGACTTCCTGGGGCTGCGCACCCTGTCGGTGGTACACGACACCCTGGAGCTCATCCGTGCCCGCTTCGGCGAGGCTCCGGACATATACAGCATGGCCTTTGACGACCCAAATGTTTACGCCATGCTCTCAAAGGGCGACACCGACGGCGTTTTCCAGCTGGAAAGCGGAGGTATGCGCGCCTTTATGAAGGAGCTTATGCCCTCCTGCTTTGAGGACATAATAGCCGGTATAGCCCTCTACCGGCCCGGCCCCATGCAGAGCATACCCAAATATGTCGAGGGCAAGCGCCACCCGGACAAGGTGCGATACCTGCACCCCATACTGGAAAACTCCCTGGCGGTCACCTACGGCTGCATGGTTTATCAGGAGCAGGTTATGCAGGTGGTGCGGGACATGGCAGGCTATTCCCTGGGGCGCAGCGACCTGATGCGCAGAGCCATGAGCAAAAAGGAAGCCGCCACCATGGAAAAGGAGCGCGTCATATTTATAAACGGTCTGGAGGAAAACGGGCAGACCGTGGTAAAGGGCGCGGTGAACAACGGTGTGGACCGCGCTACGGCGGAGCAGGTTTTTGAGCAGATATCCTCCTTTGCCGCATACGCCTTCAACAAGGCGCACGCCGCCTGCTATGCGGTGGTGGCGTACCAGACCGCGTACCTCAAATACTACTACCCCAGCGAGTTCATGGCGGCAATGCTCAACAGCTTTCTGGGCGACGGCGCCAGAGCGGCGCTGTACATCCAGTATTGCCGGGATCACGGCATCCGTGTGCTGCCGCCCCATATAAACCGCTCCGGCGAGAGCTTTACCGTAGACCCGGACGGTGCGGTGCGCTTCGGCATGGCCGCCATCAAAAACGTGGGGCTCCCGGCCGCGCGCGCCATAGTGAGGCAGCGGGAAAGCGGCGGGGAATTCACCTCCCTGCACGATTTTATAAACCGCACGGTCTCCCTGCCCGAGGTCAACAAGCGCAGCGTGGAATGCCTTATAAAGGCGGGCGCTCTGGACGGGCTGGGCTACAGCCGCAGAGCTCTGGCGCTGGCGTTTGAAGGCGTTATGGACAGCGCTTCAAGCAGCGCAAAAAAGCAGATAGAGGGTCAGCTCTCCTTCTTCTCCATGGAGGACGCCCCCCCTCCGCCGCAGGAGACCATACCGGATTATCCCGAATACGACCTTCCCTATATCCTGGCCATGGAAAAGGAGATGCTGGGGGTATATATCAGCGGACACCCCCTGGACAAATACGCCGCCGTCATAAAGCAAAGCGGCTTCAACTCCTCCATGCTGGAGCCCGATGAGGAAAGCGGCATTGCAGGCGCAGGTCTGGACGGAAAGCCGGTGGAGTGCATCGGCATAGTCTCCGCCCTGCGCACAAAGGTCACCCGCTCCGGGAACCTGCTGGCATTTATGACCCTGGAGGATCTTTACGGCACGGTGGAGGTAATGCTGTTCCCCAAGGTGTACGAGCGTTATTCCCACCTGCTTACGCCCCAGAGCATACTTCGCGTGCGCGGCCGCATCTCCGCCAAGGAGGACGAAATGCCAAAGCTGTTAGCGGATTCCGTGCTGCCAGTGGCCTCCGAAACAGTCCCATCCCCGCAGGAAGCACCTTCTTCGGCGCCCACAGCACCCGCTCCGGCGCAGGAATCGTCTGCTTCGGCGCAGGATTCGTCCGCTCCGGCACAGGATTCGTCCGCTTCGGCGCAGGAAGGCGGGCAGACAGCCCCCTGCACGGTATATATACGCATACCCGACCACAACTCTGATTTTTCCGCGGGGTTAGACCGCATAATATCGGCTTACCCCGGAGCCGACTCCGTGGTGCTTTTCTTCCCGTCCATGGGGGGAGGCAGCAAAAAGGAGCTTGCCCAAAAAATCAGCTTTGCAAAAGCCCGCGGCGAGCTCGCGGCCTGCTTCGGCGCGGACAATGTCAGAAGCAAGACCTCACCCTCCGGATAGAGCCGTCTCCGTCCGGGCATGGCAAGCATAACGGTTTTTCTCCGGCATGCCGCTTTCGGGTATGCCGGTTTCTTACGCCCCGCGCCCGGGGCTTTTGTTAGTTTTGTACACGCTATGGTTAGGATTATTCATTTATTTAACCCCAAGTGTCTGCTAAAATAAACAAAACACTGTCAAGGAGAAACAAGAGAAATGAAAAAATATGTCAGATTTCTTGCCGCCGCGCTCTGCCCCGTGCTGTGCCTTTCCATGGCGGCATGCGACGGCGAAAAGCCTCAGCCGTCCGCATCTCAGGGCACGGACAGGGTGAGCTATGTGGGTCAGACCTATGTACAGTACCCGGAGGTACGGGACTATACATACTCCTGGTGGCCAAACGGCACCGGCAGATCCTACTCTCATAACTTCTGCGTGCAGACCGGGTATTACGGAATATCGGTAAACAGCGTCACCGGAATGCCCACCCGCATTGGAGCCATAGCCCAGCAGTACAGCCAGACGGCCGCCTCCACTGCGAACGAGGATGTCATCAACGCCCTGACTGCCGTAACCGCGGAGTGCTCCTTTACCGCGGACAAGCGCTATGTCTACACAAATATCATAGAGCCCGCCCCGTACTGCACCTCCTCCATTCGCATGATAGAGTCGGGGCAGTATATGCAGTCCTTTGACGCCGCGGCAATGACCTTTGCCGACGCTTCCGGAACGGTTTCCGAAATTATCGGCCGCACCGAGATCAAGGCCACGCCGAAGTATTTCGCCCTGAACTTTCAGCTGTTTTCCCAAACCGAGGTGTCCGGGGCGGCGCTTACCTACAGCCTTGCCTTTTCCCAAGGCATGAGCGCCTCTGTTTCGGACGGGGGCGCTCATGCCGTGATTTCCGGCAGCGACGGCGGCTTCTGCGTAATAATGCCCGAGGGCTCCCTTGCCTGGGAGAATAACACCCTGACCATGAACTGGACCGGAACGCTGGAAAAGCAGACCTTCTGCGGGCTCAGCGCCATAATAATCCCCTCCGTTTCCCCGTCCCAGGAGGACATAGACTACTACCGCTCCGTATCCTCCCTGCAATTTGACGCCGTACAGATAGAGCCCAGGGAGGGCAAGGAGGTACCGGTTTCCTTTGACGCCTCCCGCGGCGTATGGGAAGTCGACACCAATAAAATGATAACGGTTTCCGGCTCCCAGTTTGTCAAGGAGGAAAACCGCAACCTTGCCGACAGGCTCACCTTTACCGTTACCAACCCCACCGACCGCACGGTCAGGGTGCCCATAGTGTTCAAAAAGAAGAACAACTTTGCAGTGGAGGGCTTTGGGCCCATGCTGCGCGACGCTCAGACCGGCGAGCCTCTGGGCGTGCCGATACAGATATCCAAGAACTGGCACGCCTTTGACAACTCGGTGCGCAAGAGCGAATGGTATAAGGGTCTGGACGGCAAGTGGTTCAACGGCTACACCTACCTTGAAATCCCCGCCGGCAAGAGCGTGACATACGAATACATGAACGCTTACAACAACTACGGCACCGTCAATGTCGCCAGCCATTCCCAGCTCTGCCTTATCGGCTGGCCGGCGTACAGCACCCACCAGATCTGGCACACCAGCACCATAGGCTCCAGCGGCGAGGCCTTCTGCTACGACCCGGACAACACCTGCGGCTACGGCTTTATCAACGACGTGCGCGGCGTGGGCTTTGACCCCTTTGAAAACGGCGGACAGTATGTCTGGGGCGCCAATAACGGCGGCGGCAACTTCCTGCTCTACGGCAAGGACGGCCGCAATAAGCCTGACAGTAACGAGACCGTGGGCTACAAAAACGTCAAGGTCTTCTACCGCAATTACGCCCCCAACCTGGCGGAGGTCATCTTCACCGGCGTCACAGCGGACAACGCCGTGCAGTTTACCTTTACAACGTATCTGGGGCGCACCAATGACGTTTCCCGCGCCACCCATACCTTTGAGTATAAATTCCTCAAGGATGTCACCTTTGAGCGCATGGCGTTCTATCAGCTTGGCGGAGACCGCCACAACAGCGGACGCTGGCACGGCATCACCATCGGCAACAACGAAGGCCCCATAGAGTACACCATTGACGGCGTCACCTACGGCGCCGAGGCCGAAATACCCGTAGGCGAAACCGCCGGCTATGTAGGCGGCAACGGTATGCAGCGCATCGAGGTTCCGGGCGAAGGGCTCTGGGCTGCCTTTACCGACAGCTACATCGGCATAAATTCCGACTACTTCCAGTCCAAAAATGCCGCACGAATGATGAGCCTGCTCTACTTTGACGCCGATATCAACGGCCAGCACTACGACAAGCCCGCCGTCAACCTGCGCTCCACCGAGATGTTCTGCGGCAATTCCACCATCGTGGAGCTCTGCCCGCCCGCTTCCGTGGGCAACACCGTAAAGGCGGGCAGCGTTGTGCGCGGCGGCGTGGAGTACATCAACCTGCCGGTATCCCTTGAGAGCGTATACTACGACAGTCCCGTGCTGAAGAGCTTCCCCGCCGAGGAGTTTGACACCTGGCGTCTTGCCTACCGCTACGCCATGGGGGACAAAACCTCGGTCACCGCCGAGACCGGCGAGGTCCTGCGGCAGTATCCCATTGCCGTAAAATGCGCCGGCAGCACCGATGTCCTTGCCCAGATAACGGTAAAGGGCGGCATAAGCTATATTCCCCTTACCTTTACCAATGTGCCCATCTATTCCGGCTACCGTCTGGAAAAGCTGGAGGGCGACGCCTGGGTGCGCATCGACCAGTCGGTCAAGGGCAACGACTACTGGCAGGCGTATTACGACGCCGAGGCGGGCAGCTATGAGCTTACCTTCAATGTGGAGCATTCCGGAGACCCGGACGCACAGTACACCTACCGCCTTGTCAAGGAGTAAGCCTGCGCCTGCCGCCTTGTTAAGGAGTAAGCCTGCGCCTGCCGTCTTGTTAAGACATCCGGCATCTGCCGCCTTAATAGGACACCCGGCATCTGCCGCCGCAAAGCTCTGCGGCAGCAATTCCTGAAAATATCCCAAAAATATAAGCCCGGGGTACAAGCCGTACCCCGGGTCTTTTGTTTTTTCCTGCATAACTCCGCAATGCCGCCCATCCGCAGCACATACGCACGCTTTTTTCGTAAGTTCTATCTGTACTTATTCTTAAGCCTGTCGTAGGCGTCGTCCCCCCAGGCCTCTCTGAGCTTTTCGCCGTTGCGCTGCAGATACTGCCGTGCCTGATTCTTACTCAGTGTCCCCAGCAGCCTGTCGGTAAGCTCATAGCCCTCACTGTCCTGGGCGCCCTCTCCGTTATACCGGGCAATCTTTTCATTTGCCTCCTGATTCCGGAGGCGCAGCTTTTCCTCCTGTGCCGCCAGCTCGGCCTGATAGCGGTTCTGCTCCGCCGCCGCAAGCACGCCGTACTGCTTTGCCGCCTCCTGCGCCCTGCGCTCCAGGTCCTTAAGGGTATATTCCCTGTCATTTGCCGCGCTCTGCTTTTTGGCCTGCGCCTCCTGCTCAAGCTCACGGTTTATGCTTTGTATTATGCTGGAGCGGGATATCCCCTGCTTTATGGCGTCCTGAGTAAAATCGCTCCTGTCCTGCTCCAGCTCTTTACCAAGCGCCTCCAGAGCCTCACGGTAGGACAGCTCCGTCTTTTCCTTTTTGCTCTCTATATCGCCAAGACTGCTGTCCCTGTCAAGCGCCAGCTTCTTAAGCCTGTCCGCGTTGTCCCCCGCAAGCTCCTTTGCCATAAGCCGCAGCTCCTGCTCATCTATGTCCTGCTGCTGTATATACCCCTTTTTGCCGGTCTCCTCTTCCGTCCCGCCGTCCCGTACGGGCGCATTGCCGCCGGCGTCCGGGGATGAGCTTCCTATTATAATAAAGCTGCCCTCCCTGAGCCCGGAGTCGCTCAGCCCGTTGTTTATGCGGGACAGCGCATAGGCGCTGACGCCGTACTTTTTTGCAATGGATTTGAGCGTGTCGCCCTTTTCCACTCTGTGGTATACATATTTGCCTTCCATATCTTCCTCCGTTTTATCCCTCTCTGCCGCCGAATACGGCTATGCTGGCATTGCCCGGCGCAATATAAGCCTCCCCGGAAACCGCCGTGACATACACCGTCACCGTCCGGCCGCCCCTTACATAGAACGGATAGACGCACGACCCGGTTCCGGCCTTTATCTCAAAGCGCCCCGCAAGCCCCGCTTCCTCGCCGTCCTGTGTCCTTATGCCCACCTCCAGCACGCAGTCCTGCTCCGCCTCCGCCCGGATATGCACCGTTCCCATCCGGACTGCCGCCGCCGCTCCGCTTCTGAACAGCTCCGCCGCGGTGTCCGTTACCCTCACCGCCGCCGCCGTCCTGCGGCAGTCCGGGCGGCTCAGGCCGTACAGACATAGCTCCGCCTCCTCCAGCCTGTCCCTGTAATTCATCCGCTCCTCCTATCTGCAGCTCCTGCAGGTAAACACCACCGTCGGAGCCGCCGCGGTAAAGTCGCTTCCGTCCTCGTTCTCCACCGTCAGGGACAGCAGCTGCCCGCTCACCCTTATCGGTATCCTGTATATCCTCCTGCTGCCCGAGGGCAATATATACCTGCTGGCGCTGCCTCTCTCGCTCCGCACGGTTATCCTCAGCCGCCCCGAGCCCTGCGCCCCGATCAGCACGCAGCGCACGCTTTTTATCATGTCCGGCCTGCCCAGCGCGCTCATAGGGGTCACCCACTTGCTCTTGATGGGCCTGCCGTTAAAGGTGTCCGCCCCGTTAAAGGTGCATATATAACCGCCCTCCCCGGTAAAGAGCAGCTGCTCAAAGCCACCCGCGCTCACCGTGAACATACCGCTTACGCACAGTCCAGTATACAGCTCCCATTTGCCTCGCCTCAGCCCGAACCTCAGCAGTACATTGTTGCCGCTGCCCTCGTACCTGCCCGAATGCATCGCAAGATAATAGCAGTCCCGGAAATACCCCGACGCCATGCCCTCCTCCGGCTCGTTTTCAAAAAAGCCCGATATCGGAGCGCTTATCTTATGCGCGCTCTGGCCGTCAAAGGCGTACACCCCGTCATTGGCGGCAAACAGTATCCTGGAGCCGCACACCTGCACCGTCTCCCTCCTGATCTGGGAGGAGCACCTGTAGCAGTCGCTCAGCACAAACTCGCTCTGATAGCCGTAGGCCTTGAGCCGCGTGATGCCGTACTGCCAGAAGATGTACAGATAATTCTCAAACGGCAGTATGTCCACCGCTTTGCCGTAATCGCTCATCACATCGATATATCCGCCCGCCTCCGCGCTTTCGGTAAAATCCGCCGGGTCGTACTGCTTGGAAAAATATATCCTGTTGGAATACGCCCTTGTGCCCACCCCGAACAAACGCTCGGCAAACATTGCGGCCTTGTAGAATTTCGGGCAGGCTCCCAGCACCCATGTCTTGCCCTCCGAAATGCGCATCATGGTGTCGTCCGGGCTTCCGTATATCAGGTCGGTGCTGTCCGCCGTCTGATAGTTTACCGCAAAGGTCGGCTCCTTGCAGTCCATAAGCGCCACCGTCTCAAACTCCAGCTCGTCCGTCATGATGTTATACTTTTCCTTGTACTCCCCTTCGGTCCCGCGCACAATCAGTATATCGCTGTCCGGCTTGCGGTGGACAATGACCCTCCCGCCTGCGGGCAGCTGCGGGATCTGCATCACCCGCCCCGCCTCCGCGTTATACTTGCTCGCCCTGCCGAAGCCGCCGCACCTGGACAGAGCTCCGTTTTCGGTGCGCACATTGTACGCCTCCGGACTTTTTCCCAGGTCGGCGCACTGCGGGTCGGGCTCCTGGTCTATGCCTCCGGCAAAGGTCGACACGGCAAAGGAGTATGTCCGTTTCCCCGGCACGTCGGCCATGCGCATCAGAACCACCTCCTCTGCGGCATGGGGTGCGCCGGACGGTACCCGCTTCCCACAAGCGACGCCTCGGCCTGCGCGTTCCATATCACCGCGTCCTCATGCCTCCCCTCGGACTCCATAAAAATACACAGCGCCGTAAAGACATAAGCCATGGGCGATATCTCTCCCTCGGGTATGCACGGCTTATCTGTGTCAGCGCGCATATATGCAGGTATATAACTGTATGTTATTTCCACCTCCGAGCGCGGCGTGTGTCCCACAAATATGCTTCCGCCCTCCGGGGACGCCACAACGCTGTGCCCCTTGCATGTCACGCCGCGCAGGTACCAGAAGCGCTCGGAAAGCTGCGATTTGCTCACCCTGCATCTTTCGTCGGTGACCACCGTATCGGTCTTGACCGGATGATAATAATGCCTTACTATCCTCTCGTAAGCGTGATTGACGCACTTGCCCAGCCTTATGTGCAGGTCGCGCACCTCCTGCGGAGAGGCACTGTATTCCTCCCCCAGCAGCGCAATGCACTCCTCTGTCATTTCCTTAAATGTCATATTCCTCACCTCCGGCAATCCCCGCCCTTCAGACAGGGATGCTTATCTCACCGTTTTCCCTCTCCAGTTCCTCAAGCAGCCGCTCCAGCCGCTCCACCCGGGTGCGCCGCGCGTGCCGTACGCTCCGCTCGTCCAGCCTGTCATAGGGCAGTACGCAGGCAAAGGTGTCGCGGCAGGCCGCGTCGTGCAGCTCAAATCTGTCCAGACGCCGGTTATACACTATGTAATAGTCCGGGTCCACCTCCCTGATGCGCCATGCTATGTCGCATACGTCGTTTTCTATCCGCACAAGCTCCATACGCCTCTCCTTCCGCATTCTTTTTGCCTTTGCCCTGCCGCCCCGTCCGAGGCGCCGTCCCGCACGCAACACCGCACGCTCAACACCGCACGCAACACCGCACGCTTAAATCCGGAATGCCGCCGCCCGGCAAAGCGGCCGGGCGGCGGCCGAGCTGCTAGGCTGCCTGCGAAAGCCTCTGACGCCCGCCGTTATCAGGCCTCGGTTATGCCCGTGAGTCTTGCCTGTCCGCAGGGACGGGTGCACATCAGCTCGGCATACTTGACCAGAGTGGCTCCGAACACCGGCTTTCCTGCTATCTGACGCAGAATGCTGCCGTTCTCCCCCTCCAGCCAGCGCCAGTCGCAAAGCTGATGCAGCTCAAAATCGTCGCTTGCAAGCAGATACATGGTTCCGGCCGGCACAAAGCGGTCGGCAACTATGGGTACTCCGGCATAGGTTATGGCCTTGTAGCCACCCTCCAGCTCGGTAACGTTGACGTTGCGCTTGCTGTTTTCCAGTGCCGCGGCATACGCGCGGCGCACGCCGTAGGAGCACAGCGCGATGTCTATCCTGCTGCCTGCGGTCTCCTCCACCGCGTCAATGGCCGCCTGTATCTTGGCGTCGCTTATGGTGCCGGTGCTTGCCGCGGTATAGGCGTTAAGCCAGGAGTTGCCGCTGCGTTGGATCCCGTAGAGGCTTCCGTCGGTTGCAAATATGGCCTCCAGACCCGTAAGCTCGTTGTCCTTGCTGCCCCGCACCACCATAATGGAATCCTTTGCCACGGTCACCGCCGCGCTCAGGTCCACATCATAGCCGCTTGCCGCCTTGGTAATGCCCTTTACGGTGATCCCGGCAGCCGAAGGCGTGCTTGCCGAGGCCGAGGCGTAAAAGTCCACCACCATGCCCACCGCGAGGTTTCTTGCGGTGTCCACGTTGACCTTGGCCGCGCCCGTCACTGCGGCGGACACGGTGCACAGCTTGCCCGAGCCGTCCCCGTAGAGCATACGCGCAAAGTTGAACTTGGCGCTCCTGAGCAGTCCGTCCATCTCGGCGTTGAGCAGGTTTACAAACGCACCCGAGGAGCTCTCTCCGGCCCTTATGGCCTTGTCGCTTATCTCGATGCTGCCGTAAAGGTTCTTGAGCGTGCTGACAAACTGCGCGTAATTGTTTCCGGTAGCGCCCGGCAGCTCTCCTGCCTCGCTCCCCGCGGAAACCCCGCCGTTTACTCCGTAAACCGCCGCCTTGCGCACCTCTTTTCCGTATACGCAGGACTCGCTGCGCTTTATCATGGCGTAGAGCGGATTGCTCTGAGTGTTGAGCTGGTGCGCTATCACGTCCAGGTAAAAGGATTTAAGTGCGTTTTCGGCATTTGTAATTGTTACAGTAGACATATTCTTTCCTCCCGTTTATCGTTTTTCGTAAAGTCCTCTTGTCATCTTTCCGGCGTCCTCCAGGGTCCTTGCCCTGTTCCTGCCGCGGATGGGGATGTACCCGCCCGAAAGCACCGTCGGCGAGTTCCCGCTGCGCGCCTGCTCCAGAAAGCCGCGTATTATCATCTGCCTCAGCTTTTCGTTGCCGGCACAGCTCTGCAGGAATTGTTCGTCCTCCATAAGGCTCTCGCTGCTCCTGTATTCCCTCTCCAGTATATCCATATATGCGGCCTCCGGACTCTGCCCCTGCGTCATGCCCGTTCCGGATACTCTCTCCGTCAGCTCCGCCTTCATGCCCGCCGCTTTGGGATGAATGCGGATGAATTCCTCCACGGTGCGCCGTATCTCCTCCTGCCGCGCCAGGAGCTCATGCTCCCTTTTTAAGTCGGCAAGCTGCTGGCTCTTCCGTGTGAATTCCGCCTCCAGAGCCTCGTATGCTCTCCTGAGCTCCCCTGTACTGCGGAATTTTCCGCCCTCTTCCGGCTTCCCGTATGCGCCCTCGCCGCGTCCGTTCTCCTCCTGCTCCCCCTCGCCGCAGGAAGCCCGCTCTGCCTTTTTGTTCCCGGCGTCCCTTGCCTTATCCTCTGCGGAGCCCTCTGGGGGTTGTTCCGCATTCCGTATCTTTTCCTCCGTCATTGTAAGTCCCTTTCCGCAAGCCTGTGCCCGCCAAAATTTTTCCGCTCCCCGTTTCCCCGCGCTTCTCGCTTCTCACCTATCACCTGCAGCTCCCGCCGCCTCGCGGTGCGCAATATAATGCGCCGTCAGAGCCGCGGCGCGCTCCGGCTCCTCCCTTTCCATGCGCTCAAAGGTCTCGGTCATCATATACCGCTCATGCTCCTGCATGTGCGCCGCATGGTCGTCCGCCGCGTTTATCTCCAGGGGCGCCAGTCCCTCGTTTTCCCTCTGCGCCGCCTTGCGCTGCAGGGTGTTCAGGGAATCCACACTCTCCCAGTCGCCCAGCCCCAGCGCGGCAAGCAGACGGGATTTTTCCTCAGGCTCTATGCCTCCCGAGGCGGCAAACAGTCCCCTTGCCATAAGGTCGAATATCATCTGGCGCCGCTGCGTCACGCTCTGGGAAAGCTCGTTTTCCGTCTCATGCACCACATCGTCGCTGTTGAGCATGCTGCCCTGGAAATACAGCACGTTTACGCTGCCGTTTTCCCCGGCCGCCTGCATAAGCCTGGGCGCGGTGGCGTACTGCCTGTAAAGCCGCAGCCACATGCGCGCCACCTCCCTGGCCGCGTCGCGTATGCTCTCGCTGGTTACTGCCAGCCTGGTGTTGTCCTGCTCGTTTAGCAGCGACAGCGCCACTCCGCTGGTGGCGGCGCCGGAATAGCTCCTGCGCATCATCTCGCTGACTCCGGAGATCATCTCAAACTCCTGCAGCAGCTGGTTTTCCTCCCTGGCAAACTCGTTTGGCAGCTGTCCCACCGGCATCATCTGGGGCGGAGTGGCTCCTGCGCGGTACACCAGTATCTTGCCCGGACACAGCCCGTCCTGCTCCAGGGTCTGCATGTCCACCGCACCCTCCTCCACCGCCACAACGCCGAAGGCGGCGCGGTTGAGGTACTCATGCTTCCTGTTTTTGACCGCGTTGTATGCCCGCTGTACCGGTATGCACCTCTGCACCACCGACATTCCGAAAAATCCCGTGGGGTCAGGTATGGCGCACTGCCGCACAAAGGGCAGCACCCTGGAGCCGTCCGGGCCGTTCCTGTATGGCAGCTCCCCCTCATAAACCAGCTCGTCCCCCGCGGTTATCAGCAGCCGCCCGTTTTTATGCTCCGTTCCCGGCATCTCGTAGTATTCCGCCACGGTTGCGCACTCCCCCTGCGCCGCCTGCTCCTCAGCTCCTCCCAGAACCGGGCTCTCCTGCGGCTTTGCCCTTACGCCGTAGAGTCTCTCGATCTCGCTGCAGGGCAGTATCCTGCTGTGTATGATGCTCCTGCACTCCTCCACGCTGCGGCTTTTGCAGCTGTCGGGGTATATCTCAAAGGGCGGACATACCGTTACCGAAACATCGCCGCATTTTACATTAGAGCATACCGCCCCGGAGTCCCAGCCCACCTTGTAAAACGCGCTTCCGCACAGCTCGCTCCACTGCGCCGCACTCTTGAGCTTTTCCTGCATGTCCAGCCTGTAATAAACCGCGCGCAGTATGTCGGTGCAGAGCTGTGCCCTCTGCCTGTCCGCCTCGTCCGAGCTTGCCGGGCGCACCGTCATCAGCGGGCGCACCTGCCCCAGCCGCGCAAGGCGCGCCTCTACTATGGGTGCGATATGGTTGAACACCTCACGCTCCTGCCAGTAATACTGCTTCTCCTGCTCAAATATCTCCCCGGCGGGCAGTACCGCGTCGCAATACTGGTCTCCCTTTTCAAACCTGATGTTGAGCCTCCACTGCAATTCATAGCCCGCTCTCTCCTCCGCCCTGCGCTTCAGCTCCGCGTTCACAAAATCCGCCAGCTTTCTCTTTCTTATGCGCTCGGCGCTCTTTCTCCAGTCCTGTCTCATTCCGCTTCTCCCTCATCCGTTTTTCCAAAGCCGCATCCCGCCGCTTTTTCCCGCCTCGGCAGTTTTATCCAAGCCGCATTCTGCTGTTTTTTCTGCGCCTCAGCAGTCTCTCGATGTCCTTCTGCACAAAGCTCTTATCCGCCCGCTCCGCCGCAGCCGGCAAAGGCCGGGACGCCACAAAATACCTCAGCTCGTCCAGCGCATGGTCGTCCTTCTTTATGGGCTCGTCTCCCTGCCCGTACCTGTAAAGCAGGAACTCCCTTATCATCTCGGTGCAGGTGTTAAAGATATACAGCTTGGGTCTCCCCGGCGCGTCGCCCAGATACTGCTTGACCTTCTGCACTCCGGCCCATACGCTCTTGTCCACTCTGGGGTTGACCGCTATCCCCTCCTCCAGAAACAGCTGCGCCACGCTCCTGGTCCCTGCCAGCGTGCGCTGCAGCGCGGCGCTGTCTATAAGGGCGGCATACCTGCCCATGCTGTCGGTTTTCCATCCCAACGACCTGCTTATCTCCTTTATCCGCTTGCTGTGCCACACGCAGTCCTTGCCGGCGGCAAAATGCTCCGCCACCACATATATGTTCCCGTCGCCGTCCACCGCGTACCAGTGTGCCGACAGCGGGTTTACCAGCCCCGGGTCTATGCTTATCATGCTCTGCCAGTGCGCCGGCACCTCAAAGGGCTCTATGACATTTATCCTTTGGTCAAATTCCGGATAGACAAGCCCGCTTGCCGAGGCAAATTCTCCGAACTGCCGGCTTCGCCTCTGCTGGGGAGTCAGCGCCTGCTCCATCTGCTTTATCTCCTCCCCGTCCAGAAACGGGTTGTCCGCCCAGCTCATGGTCTCGTGCCAGATCTCCGGGTCGTCGGTGTTGAGAAATATCCGTTCATGCACCCATGTCAGCCCCAGCAGCGGCGTCATGGTTCCCCATATATCGCCCCGCCTGTCCAGTATCCTCATGCGGCACTCCTCATATATGTCCTGAGGAGGCTCCTCGTCAAACCACACCCAGTCCAGGCTGGCGCCCTGAAACACCTCCCTGCCCTGGTCGCAGCTCTTGAAGCCTATCCTGGACAGCCCGCCCTGTGCGCTGCGCACCAGGATAAAGTCAATGACCCCGCCCTCCGGGTTGGCTCTGCTGCCCTTTTTCATCACCACGGAGTATATCCACTCCCTGGGCAGATAGGACAGCACCTTCTTCTGCGCCACATCCCGCTGCACCTCACCGGTCAGGCTTACCACCCAGCCCTCCGTAGGGCCGCTTATCCTGCGGTAAGGGTGGATGCCCCGGGCAAACCATACCGCCTCCACCGCGCCGCACTCGGTCTTTCCCGTGCGGTTGCCGCCGAATATCCACCTGTTTCTGGCAGGACATTTGTGGAACAGCATCTGCTTGGCGTGCACCTTCTTCCTGTTATAGCCCGCCAGCCTGAACAGCTCCCTGTGCCGCCTTATCAGGTCCGCCTTATTCCTGTTCATCAATAAGTCTCGCCGCCTCCTCCAGGGTCAGCGTCTCGCTCTGGCCTCCGCCCTCAAGATACCATCTCGCCGCGGACAGGTCAGCCGGCACATCCTTGCTTATCACCTTTGTCAGCACCATTTCGTTCTCCGTCGTCCCGTCCTGCCTTATCACCTGGCGCAGCTCGCGCACCTCCTCCTTGGCCTTGTAGCCGCAGGCACGCTTGATAAAAGCCTTCATCACCTTGTCTCTCTGGTCCGTAAAATCATCTCCCCTCCGACACGTCCTAACACGGCAGCCTTGCTCCTCCGACATATTCAGCATATCACGCCCTCGCCCCCGCCCCCGTCTTTTATGCCACAGGATCCGTTATTTTTCTCCTCCCGTGCCTCCCACCCCGCCGTTTTTTCTTTCCCCATGCCTCCCGCCCCGCCGTTTTTTTCTTTCCCCGGCGCGTCACATATATTGCATTTTTTTGCCCGGAATGCTATAATAGACTGTCGGATTTTGCACTGCGGCAGATATGCGCCGCAAATGCAAATAATTCCCGGCCGATTGCAAAAGTCAGCGTTTGAAATTAAATCCTTTTTTTCGGTGGCTTCGCCGCCGAAAAAACACCCTTGAGACTAGCAAAGCGAGTCCTCGCGCCGAGGGGAGCCGTCCAAATCTCCGGTTTTGGCAGACGGCGATAAGCGCGCGAATACCCGCCGCGCGGTTCTTGATTGTCAAACGCAGTATTACAACTAACTAATATAATTCCGCAAAGGAGAACGGATCATGAAACGTATTGCCTGCATATTACTGTCACTGCTTATGGCCGCAGCGGCGCTGACCGGCTGCCAGAGCTCCGGGGGCGGCACCCCCTCCGAAAAGGAAAGGGTGGTCATCGCCTGCTGGGGCAATCAGATGCTGGATAGCTACACCCAGTACCTCTGCGACCTGTTCCCCCAGGTGGAGTTTGAATTCGTCCTGGCCACCAACTCTACCGACTACTACCGCTTCCGTGCCGACCACGGCGATATGCCCGACATCCTGACGGTGCGCCGCTTCGCCCTTAAGGATGCGGTACTGCTCAAAGACTACCTCTACGACCTGAGCAATACCGCGCTTGCAGGCACCTATTACGGCTCCTACCTCAACAGCTATACCTATGACGACGGCACCGTCAACTGGCTCCCAACCTGCGCCGAGGTGGACGGCATCATCATCAACAAAACCCTGTTTGACGAGTACAACGTCCCCGTTCCCACGGATTACCAAAGCTTCGTCTCTGCCTGCGAGGCCTTTGAGGCGGTGGGCATCCGCAGCTTCGTGTCGGATTTTTCTGCGGATTACACCTGCATGGAGGTTCTTCAGGGCGCTTCCATCCCCATGCTCCAGAGCATAGAGGGGCGCAAGTGGCGCCAGCAGTACGAGAGCGGCGCCACCCACGAGCTTTCCGCCGAGGTTTGGCTGCCCGTTTTTGAAAACTTCTTTGATTTCATG
>JAQXIQ010000088.1 GCA_029007865.1 Bacillota bacterium | reverse complement strand
ACCTGTGAGGGCGTGGAATATACCGATATGCCTGCCTTTACCGTGCAGTTTCACCCCGAGGCCTGCGGAGGGCCCAGGGATACGGCCTTTTTATTCGACCGCTTTATTGATTTGATGAAGGAGGGCAAATGATATGCCGCTTCGCAGGGATATAAAAAAAGTAATGGTAATCGGCTCCGGGCCTATAGTAATAGGTCAGGCCGCCGAGTTTGATTATGCCGGTACGCAGGCCTGCCGCGCGCTTAAGGAGGACGGTCTGGAGGTAGTGCTGGTTAACTCCAATCCTGCCACAATAATGACGGATAAGGCCATGGCGGACAAGATATACATCGAGCCGCTTACCCTTACCGTAATTAAAAGAATAATAGAAAAGGAACGCCCCGACAGCCTGCTCTCCACGCTGGGCGGTCAGACGGGTCTGACTCTCTCCATGCAGCTTGCCAAGGAGGGCTTCCTTGACAAAATGGGGGTCAAGCTGCTGGGCGCGGTGCCCGAAACCATAGATAAGGCTGAGGACAGACAGCTTTTCAAGGACACCATGGAAAGCATAGGCCAGCCCGTTATTCCGTCCCTTGTGGTCAACGACCTTGAGGCGGCCGTCAGCTTTGCGTCGGAAATAGGCTATCCGGTTATCATACGCCCCGCCTTTACGCTGGGGGGCAGCGGCGGCGGAATAGTGGAAAACGAGGAGGAGCTGCGCGATATCGCCACAAACGGTCTGCGGCTTTCACCCATTCATCAGATCCTGGTGGAAAAGTGTATTTCCGGCTGGAAGGAAGTCGAGTTCGAGGTAATGCGGGACTCTGCCGGCAATGTTATTACGGTCTGCTCCATGGAGAACTTTGACCCGGTCGGCATACACACGGGAGACAGTATAGTAATAGCGCCTACCGTGACGCTGGCGGACAGGGAATACCAGATGCTGCGTTCCGCCGCGCTGGACATAATAAGCGCGCTTAAGGTTGAGGGCGGCTGCAACTGCCAGTTCGCGCTCAAGCCGGACAGCTTTGAGTACGCCGTCATAGAGGTAAACCCCAGGGTTTCGCGTTCCTCTGCCCTTGCAAGTAAGGCCACCGGATACCCCATTGCAAAGGTGGCGGCAAAAATAGCGATAGGCTATACCTTGGACGAGATACTCAATGCCGTTACGGGCAAGACATGTGCGTGCTTTGAGCCGGCGCTGGATTATGTTGTTGTAAAGCTGCCCAAGTGGCCCTTTGATAAGTTTGTATACGCCAAACGCACATTGGGCACTCAGATGAAGGCTACGGGTGAGGTAATGGCCATAGGCACAAGCTTTGAGCAGGCCATACTCAAGGCGGTTCGCGGCGCCGAGATAGGCATGGATTCGCTGGACGGCAAAAAATACGCGGCTCTGGACGACCGGACAATACTGGAGCGCCTGCACGAACAGACCGATGAACGCCTGTTTATCATCTACCAGGCGCTGCTGCGCGGTGTTGAGGCAAGAGAGATACACGACATCACCAAGATAGATATGTGGTTTTTGAGCAAGCTAAAGAACATTGCCGATATGCAGCACGAGCTGGCCTCCTCTCCCATGACGCAGGAGCTGTATCTCCGGGCAAAAAAGACAGGCTTTACGGATAAAACCGTCAGGACGCTCAACAGCGGCGAATTCAAGCATGTTGACGCCGTGTTCAAGATGGTGGATACCTGCGCGGCGGAATTCCGTGCGCAGACGCCGTACTTCTATTCCACCTACGACGAGGAAAACGAGGCCAGGGAGTTCCTGGACTGCCGCAGCGACAGGAAGCCCACGGTAATGGTGTTCGGGTCGGGGCCGATACGCATCGGACAGGGCATAGAGTTTGACTACGCGTCGGTACACTGCGTTTGGGCGCTTAAAAACGCCGGTTACGAGGTGGTCATTGTAAACAACAATCCGGAGACTGTTTCCACCGACTTTGATACGGCGGACAGGCTGTATTTTGAGCCGCTTACCCAGGAAGACGTTATGAACATTATCCGCACCGAGGATCCGGTGGGCGTCGTGGTGGCCTTCGGCGGCCAGACGGCAATAAAGCTTACAAAATTCCTGAGCGAAAACGGCATCAGAATATTGGGTACGGGCGCCGACAGCATTGATGCTGCGGAGGACAGAGAGCGCTTTGATGAGCTGCTTGAGCGTCTGGAGATAAAGCGTCCGCAGGGCTATACCGTAATGAGTACGGAGGACGCTTTGGAGGCGGCGGACAGAATAGGCTATCCGGTGCTGCTGCGTCCCTCCTATGTCCTGGGCGGACAGAACATGATAATTGCCTTCAACCAGGCCGATGTAAAGGAATACATGGCCATAATCCTTGCTCAGGGCATAGAAAACCCGGTGCTCATTGATAAATACCTGATGGGCACCGAGATAGAGGTGGACGCAATATGCGACGGCGAGGAGGTGCTGATTCCCGGCATCATGGAGCACGTTGAGCGTGCCGGAATACACTCCGGAGACTCCATTTCGGTGTATCCTGCGTGGAATGTGTCCAACAGTATGTCCAAGCGCATCGTGGACAGCACCAGGCGCCTCGCGGTGGAGCTTAAAACCGTGGGGCTGGTAAACATACAGTATGTCGTTTTTCAGGACGAGCTGTATGTTATTGAGGTCAATCCGCGCTCCTCAAGGACAATACCGTATATAAGCAAGGTTACCGGAGTTCCCATGGTGCCCCTTGCCACCAGGTGTATGCTGGGCGAAAAGCTAAGGGACCTGGGCTACGGCACCGGGCTTTACAAAACAAGCCCCTATGTTGCGGTCAAGGTGCCCGTGTTCTCGTTTGAAAAGCTAGTAAATGTGGACAGCCATCTGGGCCCGGAGATGAAGTCCACCGGAGAGGTGCTGGGCATTGCCAGTACGCTGGAGGAAGCGCTGTTCAAAGGTCTCGTTGCGGCCGGATACAGCCTCAAACGCGTAGGAACCGAGGGCATGGGCGGCGTGTTTATAACGGTAAGGAACTCCGATAAGGCCGAAATAGGCTCCATAGCAAAAAAGTTTTACGATTTGGGCTTTAAACTCTTTGCAACAGAGGGAACTGCTGATATAATAGAGCAGTACGGTCTGACGGTGGAGCGAGTGGGCAAAATACACGAAAGTCAGAACAATGCGCTTAATCTGCTGGAAAGCGGAGAGGTACACTATGTAATATCCACCTCCGCCAAGGGCAGAATACCCGAGCGCGACAGCGTTAAGATCCGCCGCAAGGCCGTAGAGAGGAGTATACCCTGCCTTACCTCTCTGGACACGGCCAATGCGATTGCGGACAGCTTGAAATCAAGATACTCGCAGGGCAGCATTGAGCTTGTGGATATAAATCATTTAAGGAGCTCAAAAATGAAACTGAAATTCACAAAAATGCAAGGCTGCGGCAACGACTACATCTATTTCAATTGCTTTGACCAGAAGATTAACAATCCCGAGGGCCTCTCCGTGCGGCTCAGCGACCGGCATTTCGGCATCGGCGGTGACGGTGTGGTGCTGATTTGTCCTTCCGAGGTGGCGGATGCCAAGATGCGTATGTTTAACCTGGACGGCAGCGAGGGCAAGATGTGCGGCAACGCTTCGCGCTGCGTAGGCAAGTATCTGTTTGACAACGGTATTGTGGATAAGGACGAAATGACGCTGGAAACCCTCAGCGGAATAAAAAAGATCAAGGTGTTCCTGCAGAACAACGAGGTCACATCGGCGCGCGTGGATATGGGCAGGGCGGAGCTTCGCCCGGAGCTTATCCCGGTAAACATCAAGGGCGACAGCGTCATCAACCGCAGCGAGGTCATAGGCGGCAACGAATACAATATAACCTGTGTTTCCATGGGAAATCCGCATTGCGTTGTGTTTATGAAAAACGTGGATAACCTGGATATAGAAAAGATAGGCCCGGTGTTTGAAAACTGTGAGCTGTTCCCGGAGCGCGTCAATACCGAGTTTGTAAAGGTCATAGACGACCATACCCTCAAAATGCGGGTCTGGGAGCGTGGCAGCGGAGAAACCTGGGCCTGCGGCACCGGAGCGTGTGCGGCCGTCGTGGCAGCGGTGGAGAACGGCTACTGCAAAAAAGGTCAGGAGATCTGCGTGCAGCTCCTGGGCGGTAATCTCAGCATTGTCTACACCGACGAGGCGGTTCTCATGACGGGTAATGCCGTAACGGTATTTGAAGGCACGGTAATCGTTTAACGGCATACTGCGCAGGGCATATCAGCTTGGAATTTTATGAAAGGAAGGCCCTTTCGGGCCGATTTTAGGTATGAAAATCAACGGAAATTATGCAAATATTCAGCAGAGCTATCTGTTTTCCACGGTGGCTGCCAAGGTAAAACAGTATTCTCAGGAGCATCCTCAAGCCGATATCATCAAGCTGGGCATAGGTGACGTCACCCTGCCTTTGTGCAGCGCCGTGTGCGACGCCATGCACGCCGCGGTGGACGAAATGGGCGTGCAGGAAACCTTTAAGGGCTACGGCCCGGAGCAGGGCTACGGTTTTCTGAAGGAGGCGCTGGTAAGCTATTACGCTGGCAAGGGCGTTACCCTTATGCCGGACGAGATATTCATAAGCGACGGCGCCAAGAGCGACCTTGGCAACATACTGGATCTGTTTGACCGCGATAACACGGTGCTGGTGCCCGACCCGGTATATCCGGTGTATGTGGATACCAATATCATGGACGGCAGAAGGATAATCTTTGCGGACGCCAACGAGAGCAACGGCTTTTTGCCCATGCCGGATAAGGACACGGACGCCGATATAATATATATCTGCTCTCCGAATAATCCCACTGGCGCCGTATATAATAAACAGCAGCTTAAAGCATGGGTGGATTATGCCCTTGCAAGGCAGGCGCTGATACTGTTTGACGCCGCTTATGAGGCCTTTATTTCAGGTGATCTGCCTACGTCCATATATCAGATCGAGGGTGCGCAGGAATGTGCAATAGAGTTTTGCTCCTTCTCCAAGACGGCGGGCTTCACCGGTACCCGCTGCGGTTATACGGTGGTTCCGGCAGGACTGGAAAGGGGAGGAATGAAGCTTAATAAAATGTGGCTGCGCAGACAGACCACCAAGTTTAACGGCGTGCCCTACATCGTGCAGAAGGGCGCCGCTGCGGTGTTCAGCCCCGAGGGACAAAAACAGATACGGCAAAATATCGCCTACTACAAGAACAACGCTCAGGTAATAGCAAGGACTATGCGCGAGCTGGGGATATGGTTTACCGGCGGCGAGAACTCTCCGTATATATGGCTTAAATGTCCCGGCGGCATGAAATCATGGGATTTCTTTGACTATCTGCTGGAAAAGGCGAATGTGGTGGGAACGCCGGGCTCGGGCTTCGGCAAAAACGGCGAGTGCTTCTTCCGCCTTACGGCTTTCGGCGACGCAGGGCGCACTCTGGAGGCAACGGAGCGCATAAAGAAACTGATAAAAAATGATTTCCGGGGGTAATTGCTATGGATATGGAAAAAATGAGACTGCGGCTGGATGTCAACAACATGATGGATACCGCGGTAGGAGCTCACGGTATTACTCAAAAAGAGCTGGACGGCGTTATACCCAAAGCAAAAGAGGCGTTTGAATACTTTAAGAAAAACCGCGGCAGCGGAATGATGGGCTGGAGCGAGCTGCCGTATAACCAGCAGGAGGTTGTAAAGCAACTGCTTGATACCGCCGCCGCGATACGTTCAAGGTTCAAAAACTTCGTTGTTCTGGGTATAGGCGGCAGTGCTTTGGGGCCAACGGCGGTGCAGCAGGCCATCAATCATCTGCATTACAACGAGCTTTCCGATCAGAAACGCCCCGGCCCCAGACTTTATGTCGAGGACAATGTCGACCCGGAGCGTATGCTTGCGCTTCTGGATGTCATTGACCCGGCCCAGACCTGCTTTAATGTCATCACAAAGTCGGGCAGCACAAGCGAGACCATGACGCAGTACCTTGTGATAAACGATATACTGCAGCAGCGCCTCGGAGATGCCGCAAAGGAAAACATTATTGCCACTACCTCGGCGGATAAGGGCAACCTTATAAAGCTTGTAAAGAGTCAGGGCTATAAATCCTTTATCATTCCGGACGGAGTGGGCGGCCGTTTCAGTGAGCTCTGTCCCGTGGGACTGCTTTGCGCGGCGGTCTGTGGCATAGATATAGAGCTTTTGCTTAAGGGCGCCGCATATATGGACAGCCTGTGCTCCGAAAGCGACATATACCGCAATCCTGCGCTTATGGCGGCGGCAATGCAGTATATCGCAATGGGCAAGGGTGCAAATATTTCGGTTATGATGCCCTACGCGGACAGCCTGAAATACATGGCGGACTGGTACTGCCAGCTTTGGGGTGAGAGCCTGGGCAAGCGTTATGCACTGGACGGCAGCGAAGTGTTTGCCGGTCAGACGCCGGTAAAGGCGCTGGGAGTGACCGATCAGCACAGCCAGATTCAGCTCTACACCGAGGGCCCGTTTGATAAAGTCATTACCTTCCTTGCGGTGGACGAATACCGCGGCGATGTTGCCATTCCGGAGGGCTGCCCGGATATTCCCGCGGTCAACTTCCTCTGCGGACACACCATGCAGGAGCTGATAAAAGCCGAGCAGCTTGCCACCGAGTATGCCGTTATGAAGAGCGGCAAGCTCAGCCATACCATCACCCTGCCGCAGGTCAATGCCTTTACCGTAGGACAGCTGCTGTATTTCTTTGAGCTGGAAACCGCGTTTACCGGGGCAATGCTGGGCATCAACACCTTTGACCAGCCCGGTGTGGAGGAGGGCAAAAACGCCACCTACGCCTTGCTTGGGCGCCCCGGCTACGAGGACAAAAAAGCCGAGCTGGATGCCCGCCCCGCAAAGAATCCCAGGTTTATTATCTGAGCGGCCGTAATAATAACGGTCTGCGGGCTGAGATAAAATAATACAGGGCGTTCCCCAAGCCAATGACCTGAGGGACGCCCTGTTTTTCAATTCAAATTCCGTTGATACCGGTATATACCGCAGAATTCCCGTTGATACCGGTATATATCGCAGAATTACTTGGTTTGTTTGCGTTTATTCAGTATTACCGCAAGCAGTATTACCGCTGCGATAACCACAACGGCTGCAACGATTATCGCTGTCAGGACAGTGCCGGAAATGCTGACGGGAGAGGAGCCTTCGCTGTTTTCCGAGGGCTGAGCCTCGGCACTGCCCGTGGGGTTGTCATCAGCAGGTGTTGTGCTGCCGGAGGAAGGAACAGGCTCGGCGTTTGAGAGCAGCTCAAAGGAGTCCACTACTATGTAGCCGGTATCGTCCAGTCCGGATACTCCGAGACGGAAGTCTATCTGGAAGAATGCTGCATTTGCAAAGGAAGCACCTTCGGCGTTTATCTTGTTTTCATCCTCCCAGGGCTGAACGCCCCAGCCGGTGTCCCAGTCTTCATGAACGCCTATCACATTTTTCAGCACTACCCAGCCCTCAAATTCTGCCGGAATATATATGGCGGTGTTGACCCATCCGGATACAAAATCCGGCTCATAGGTCGTGCCGTCGGTTTCCACCAGCATCGTGCTGAGGCCTGCGCCCAGCGCCATCGTACTGCCGTTTGCGAGGTTTATATGCAGACCGGGAATGCAAATAATGTCCGTTTCCGTGACGTTTTTTACATAGAAGCTGAAGCCTGCCGCTTCTGCCCAGGCGTTAAGGACTTCCTCACGCTTTGAGTCGTCCAGCGTGGCGCATACGCGCTGCAGCTGCGTGCGCATTATGACATTTGTGCCGTTGGGCAGATCGCTGTAATAATCCGGGATAAGCTTGAGCCCCTTGGAGCCGTCCTGCCCTTCGTCCGTTATTTCCATGGTTCCGTCCGCAAAGTAATACGGGTCCATGTCGTGCTTGTCAAAGGCTCTGGCAACGGGAGAGTCGTTATTGCCTATCATGGAATTGTCTGCGTCCTCAAAATCCTCGCACATATAGTTGCCTTCGGTGCCGTAGCCTGCGGGGGCGGCCATGGCATTTGCGCTGCACAGTATTATAAATACGGCCAGCAGCAGCGGTAAAACCTTTTTCATAGTGCATCTTTCGCCGTTTGTGGCGGCGTCCTTTCCTGGTATATTTCTGCCGGGCATCGACCTTGCAGATTTGATAAAAGTATTATACAATAATTTTTTACTTATAAAAAGGTACAATCGTAATATAATTTAGCACTATTTTAACCCTGTTATCTTGCGGGGGATAATGGGTTATGATATAATAAAAAACAGAGTAAAGAGCTATTGCAATTAAAAAGCGGGTGGAAACAGAATGAAAATAAAATTTATCGGCGCTACGCATGAGGTAACCGGCAGCTGCACGCTGCTTACAACGGACAGGTATAATATCCTGGTGGACTGCGGCATGGAGCAGGGCAGGGATACCTTTGTAAACGAGGAGCTTGGCATAGAGCCGTCACGGATAGATATGGTTTTCCTGACTCACGCCCACATTGACCATTCGGGCAAGCTGCCTTTGCTTGTTGCCGGCGGTTTTGAAGGGAAAATTTTTGCCACGGACGGCACCGCAGAGCTGTGCGACATAATGCTGCGGGATTCCGCCCACATTCAGGAAAGCGAGGCACAGTGGAAAAACCGTAAGGCAAAGCGGGCCGGAGGCGCCGAGATACAGCCCATGTATACCATGGAGGACGCCGAGAAGACCTTGAAGCTGTTTGTTCCGTGCCGCTATGGCGAAACGGTGCAGGCGGGAGACGGCATTACGGCGGAGTTTTTCGATGCAGGACATCTGCTTGGCTCTGCAAGCATACGCCTGAATATTACGCAGCAGGGTAAAACCGTCTCGGTGGTGTTTTCCGGCGATATAGGCAACATAAACAAGCCTGTTATCAGGGATCCTCAGGGGCCGGACAGCGGAGACATAGTTGTTATGGAGTCCACCTACGGCGACCGCAGACATCCGACTGCTCCGGACTATACCGCCCGTCTTACCGAAATACTCAACGAAACCTTTGCACGGGGCGGAAATGTTGTAATACCCTCCTTTGCCGTGGGCAGAACGCAGGAGCTGCTGTATTTTTTGCGGCAGATACGGCAGGAGAACAGGGTTACAAAACCCTTTAAGGTTTATCTGGACAGCCCGCTTGCGGTAAAGGCCACCAATGTTTTTAACCGTAATACCGTGCATTGCTGTGACGAGGAAACGGCAAAGCTGCTTGCCGCCGGTGTTAATCCCATCACTTTTGACGGGCTGGTAACGACGCAGTCGTCCGAGGAGTCCAAGGCAATAAACGAAACGCCGGGCTGCAAGGTCATAATATCCTCCAGCGGAATGTGCGAAGCGGGCAGAATACGCCATCACCTTAAGCATAATCTGTGGAGAGCGGATTCCTCCGTGCTGTTTGTGGGCTATCAGAGCGAGGGCACACTGGGACGAAAGCTGCTCTCAGGCGCGGAAACGGTGCGTATATTCAATGAGGAGATAAGCGTGCGCGCCAGAATATATACCCTGGAGGGCATAAGCGGCCATGCCGATATGGACGGCCTCATGCGTTGGATACAAAACTTCGGGACAAAGCCGAGGGTGTTTATAAATCACGGGGACGAAAAATGCGCCGACGAGCTTGCATTGCGCCTTAAAAACATGGGCTACGAGGCGGTCGCTCCGTACAGCGGAGACGAATTTGAACTGCCGCAATGCACGCAGACCGCATACGGCAGCCGCAAAAGGGCGCAGCGCAAGAATACGGATTCCGGTGCAGATTTTACCTCCCGGCTTGAAGCCGCGCTGCAAAAGCTCAGGACGCGCGCAAAAGCGCGTGCGGCCCGGAGCGGAGAGCAGTCCGTGCTGGACAGCATACTGGAGTTTATAGGCAGGCTCTAGACGCTTGCAGAAAATCCGCCTGCTTCATTATTGCGGCGCGGCAATATCCTGCGGCATAAAAATATTTATTCCGGCATTATAATCCAAAACCAGCACAAAAATAACCCGGGCGGCATAAATTTGTTATTTTACCGCAAATAGCGCGTAAAAGGATATGTTTGTGCTGCTGCGGGTTTGTTTTATGCTATGAGCAGGTATTGTATATTTTATTTGTATTTGTTATAATAAATAAAAAATTAATATACAGGAGGATTTCATGAAAAAGTTTTTGTGCGATAAAGTGTGTATTCTACTGGTGATATTGTTGCTTATCACAATGCAGATGCCTGTTTATGCAGTTAATTCAGAGTATAATACAGAAGAAGCAAGCAATATGATTTTTGATGAGGATTATTTGCAAATTAATGATATACCGGATCAGCTCAAAACTCTTGTTTTCAATGACAGTATAGCCAAACTTGATTATTCAAATGCACTGGACTTAAATATGCTTTCATTTGAAAACAACAATGGATCAAAAACATCGTATATTTTTAAATATCCAGTTAAATTTGTTGATAAGAATGACCATAATAAGGTGAAATTTATAGATAACAGTTTTAAAAAATCGAATAAATGGCAGAAGTTATTTACAACATTTGAATTTGAAAATGTACAGAATGATAAAAAAATTTACTTGCCCAAGAAAATCAAGGACGGTATTTTGTTTAATGATGATGATTTTTCATTACAATTAATTCCTATAGTTAAAAAGAATAGCAAAGCACAAAATAAAACATTTTTGTTTGCTGGTGCAAAGCAGGATGTTGTTGAATATTCAGATGCTTTTGCAAAAGGTTATCATTTGCAATATGCGGCAATGTATAATGGTTTTAAGGAAAATATTTTAATAGACCAATATGATGGTATTTATAAATTTTCATTTAAAATGATGATACCGGGTTACTATGCTGTTCTTGGTGATCGTGGTGTTTGCGTAAAGATATATAAAAACGGAACAAGTATTGATGACTCACCGCAATATATTATGAACCAGCCATATGCCCAAGATTCATATATTGGTTCTCCGGATGGTTATGATCATTTTGCTTTTGATAATAGATATGAGCTCGAGTATTTATCGGATGGCGTATATAGCATTACAATGATAATTGATGAAAGCTTTTTGTCAGATATAAGAACGGTTTATCCGGTTATGATAGACCCCACGACAGCATTTGCATCAAGTGGTTCCTTAGAGGATACATATGTGTGCCAAAATGATAGCCAGAATCATAGTGAAGAAAGCGTATTAAGAATAGGTAATGATACGGATAATGGCGATATGGCACTATATATTCGTAACAACTTTATATGGTATTTTAGATATATAAGGCCTGAAAATGTAACTGAGGCAAAATACTGCACTGAAAGAATGGGTGGCACTGCATCTACAATGATGGTTTCAGTGTATGATAGTACAAGCTCTTCAATCGATTTGGATAGTGTTAATTATCAGGAATTATCTAACAAAACCGGACAGCTGCAAAGCAACTTTTTATGGAATCCTTCATCCAACAACTGGCATTTGGATGTAACTGAATTGACAAAGAAATGGCTACAATATAATTTGGCTGAGGGTGGAAAATCAGCACAGTATGGTTTCATCGTAAAAGCTGCAGATGATAGTGAAGGATATATTAATTTAAGGGCTGCTGATAATTGCAGTGAGCAAAATCCTTATTTCTGTATAACTTACAGCGAAGATACATCTGTTGATACTGGCACATACTATATTAAAAATAAGTCAAGCGGGTCATATTTAACAACAGAAGGTGACGCGGTTGCTGATGTTTCGGGAAGCACATTAGACGGAAATAGCAGACAAACATGGTATATTTATAATGCTGGGAATGGCCTTTATACACTAATGCCTAGTGTAAACAGCATGTATTTGCAAGTAAAGAATGGTCAAAACATACAGTATCAAGCAGTAGAAGTAAATGTTCAAGCGCCTAATGTCAATTATCCATATTATACATGGTGGCGTATTATAAAGAATAAGAATGGAAGCTATAGACTTATTCCGTATATATCTTCCATATACGCTTTAAGCGAACGAAATTCAAGCGGACAGATTGAAATTACAGATTATTGTAGAGCACCTGGTCAATCATGGTTGATAGAACATGTCCCGTCTGGTGGCAATATTGAATGCGAATCCGTTATTGCAGGTAGCTTAACGCAGCTTAGTGCCACGGTATTGCCTGAGGATGCGCCTGCTAATGTATCTTGGCGCATAGCTGATGGACAGGGGATGATGGCTTCAATTACTTCTGATGGTATATTATTTGCAAAAGCGGTTGGAAGTGTTGATGTGATAGCCGAAACAATAAATGGCGTAACAATAAGTAAAACAATAACAATTAAACCGATTATTGATATACCGGCGGATAAGCCATTTCAAAGCACCTATGGTTATGATGGGATGAATAGTGAATGGTCAATAGAGCATCGGGAAGAGTGGTATTATAACCGTATTGAAACTTGGGAATATACAGATAGAAACGAAGTTGTTTTTACATTTAATACTGTTGAAATACAAGCTGCACTATTGGAATTGAGAACCATTACAGATATTGGTAATGTCGAGCAATATAAAAGTTCTTATTGGGTGCAATACAGGGATACCTTCCAGCTGATGTTTGATAGCGTATTTGGTAGTGTTCCTGTTTTAGGGGAAATATATGGTTTTATTAAAACATATAGCGATCTAGTTAATATTCGGAATAAAAGTGAGCTTGAAGTTTTGGAAGCGTTCATGTCATATATTGGATTATTAACTCGAAACCTAAGGGACGAATATCAATTCGATGATCTCAATGATATTACACTAGAAGTTCGTATGCTATATGATGCAATGGGCAAACGCGAAATATGTGTAGTATTTGGTGATGCTGTAAGCAATCCGGTTACGCCTGCTAATGAATTCAAAATGGTGTTTGAAGATCTCGGAGGACATCCTCAAAAAAATGAGGTATATGAAATAATCTTTGGAGTGATGTCTAAGCATGCATATAGAATAACCACATATCGTGTATTTACTAATGTAACATATGTTTTTCCTGGATGGTAAACGGTCTGGAGGTACATTTATGAAGGATATGTCCGTATGGAAAAAGGTGCTCATCGTAGTCCTGGCGGTGGTTCTTACGGTGGGCAGAATAAGTATTCTGGCGGCGCCTGCGGTATTTTTGATGACAGGCGACACACCCATAAGGAATGTTTACTGGCTGTCTTCGCCCGATGCGGTGCGGGAAAGAGAGAATATTGAGTTTGAGTATGTAAAAACTCAGTGTACCGATGACGGGAATATCTTCTACGAGTCGCTGGTTTCCGGGGAGAATATAGATTATTACGGCTATGACGCCAAATTGGTTTACTCTTTCAGGGGCGATCGCCTGCTATCCATAATACTGCTTATCCCTTACGCCGATAAACAGGAGCTTGTAAATATGCAGCGGGATTTGTATCAGCAGCTTTCATTTAAATATAAACAAGCATTCCCGGTTGATCTTACAACATCCATCAATGAGGGAAACTGGAATCGGTGGTTATCGGATATCAAAATGCTGGAGCTGGAGCGGAACATCGTACTCAAGTACGGCAGAAACAGTTACAGAATTGCTGCAGAGCGGGTGACATTCCGTCCGTATATGCTTCTGCACGGCCCGCTTGATTGGTCGGAGACAATGTTTGGTCTGGAAAGCATGATGGAGATAGTGCCGGAAAACACACTGTTGGTGGAATACTGCATAGTGGATATGCTGGCCGATGCCTATGATGTCTATGATTATGTAAGCCTTTACAGGCAGTACGAGCAGCTTCAGGAAAAATACGACGCCATAAAAAACAAATAACCTTAAAACAAAAACCTGCAAATAAATTGCTCCGGCTGTGCGGGAAACCGGCAGGCCGGAGCAGACCGCAGGCAGCTAGAGCCGGGACAGCTCCTGCATGGAATCGCGCAGGTAATCCGCTATGCGTATCTTCTCGTCGTGGCGGTTGGCTTCCGGGTTGAAAGCCGTGCCTGCGCCTATACGGAATGTGCGTTTTGTCTTTGATGCAAATATGGGATAAAAGGTGACGCACTTTCCGTATTTTTTATAGTATTCTATGCCTATCTGTGCAAAGCCGGAATAGAAAGCGCCGGGAGCGCCGTCTGTGGCATAGCGGCCGCTTTCCTCATGTGTAGGGTTTTCCGGGAAGAGCAGCAGGGAATCGCCTTCGGCAAGCACCTGCACCGAGGCCTGCATGGTTTTGTATACCTCGCGTATGTTGCCCAGATATACCGGGACAGGGTCAAAGGAATTAAGCGCCCAGGAAGCGGCGCGCGCGGCAACGCTTGCGGCGGCTCGCTTTATAAACCGGGGCAGCTTATAGTATATCATGGTGTTGCTGTAAATATATTCCTTGGCTTCTTTGTAAGAAAGCATTTTGGCCTGGGACCAGGGCCGGAAATAATAAGGCAGATGCGTAACCGCCGTAACGGGGCCGTATATCTCGCCGTGATTGCAGACAAATACTGCCGGGAGCGCAGCTTCCTCCACGTTTTCCCTGCCGTATACCTTGTGGTATATAAAGGGTTTGATGAAAAAAGATATTATTCTTACGCCGTAGCGCTTGCGGTACTTTTTCACCAGGATGTTCTGCAGATACTGCTTCATCTCACTGTCGCCGCGGCCGTCACGGACGCGGCTCAGCTTGTCCAGGCTGGAGGCGTCCAAAGGCTGCCTGAGCGCCATGATTATGCCAAGCGCAATAAAGATAAACGGCAGCAGGATAGATGAGGCCGAGAACAGCCTCGCCTCATAGGGGTCGGTAAAGCTGTAGGGCCTTATTATCAATACCGCAAGCAGGACCACGGCGGCAAAGGAGAATGCAACGGTCTGCACCAGGTCGGTGGATTGCATAAGGCTGTCCAGGCTGATGTCTTCATCTATTATGCAGGATACCTGACGGAAGTTCTCGTTCTGCCTGTACAGCGCTGAGTATATCAGTGCAAGTCCGGCGGCAAAGAAACCGCTCCACAGCAGACCGTCAACGATTCCGGAGGCGTTAAGCAGCTTGTAGAAGGAGAATATCCATGATAAGGCGCCGGCTATGAACACTCCAACGGTTGCCTTGAACGGTATTCTTCGAATGATTTTATAAAACAGGAACACAAACAGCCCTATAACGCAGATCCATGCAAGCAGCAGCGCATAGGAGTTTATCCCCGCCTCTCCGGGCATTGTGATAATGTATCCCATAAACATGAATATGGCAAGATAGAAGGAGATGCTGACATACAGCGACATCTGCGAAAAAAGCCGGTAGCTTGATACCGTCGATATTGCGGTGCTTTTGTTTTTCTGCAGTGCCGGATGCTTGATGATGCGGATATATTTAATAAAGTCTATAAAAATATATCCCACTATTGCGGAGGGTATGTAGCTTTCGGGCAGCTCCAGAGCAAACAAAACCGTAAAGAGCGCGGCAAATACCGTATGAATGACCGTTAACAGCACCGTGTACCTGGCACGAGACACGGCACGGCTCGACACTATCCGGGACAGCAGACACTTTAGCAGCATCATGGCGGAAGCGATAAACAGCACGCTGCAGCCCCGCAGCCCGGTAATCCCGGGAAACACTATGAACAGGGCGGCATTTACGCCCAGCACCGAAAGCAGCATTACCGCTCCCGTTATTTTTGCGCCGCGGCTTTGGGCAATGCCGTTGTGAAACGAAGCGGTCCATGTAAAGATCTCCCAGAATACCGCAAGCAGACCGGCGGCAAGCCCGAACACCGGGTTCTGAATAAGTCCCTCGCCCAGATATATGAACAGAAGCACAAGCAGAATATCCGGGAGCTTTCTGAGCATCCCGTTATTTGAGAGCATGGTATCGCTGTTTGCAAATAGCTTCATTTTTTCCTCCGTAGAAACCGCAATAATGAGGGCCGCTTATATAAACAGACGGCTGCTTATATAAACAGCCGCTTTTTTATGTTTTCCTTCCATCTGTTGCGTTTATTCAGCACAACAAAGAAAACAAACAGCACCAGGCAGGGCAGCAGGGAATAAAGAGACCATGACGGAAAGACGGAAAGTCCCAGAAAGGCGTTTACTATCATGTTTATACATACCGACAGCAGTCCCGCTCCCAGCACGGCAAAGCCGCAGGTGAGGGCAATGGGACGCTTTTTGCGCAGCCAAAGCATCAGCAGCGCAGTCAAGGCCGCACTGCAAAGCACAATGGGCAGCCCGAGGGGGAGAAACCATGCTCCCCGGGACGCAAATTCAATCATGAGCAGATATGCACATATCGCCAGAGTATCAAAAAGCAGGAACAGCAATGGCTGAGGTCTCTTATACATTATGGGCACAATGCATATTACAAACAGGCTGATAACCGCGCCGCTTACAAGCAGCGACCAGGCAAGACCGCCGTCCAGAATATCGCAAAGGAGACACACGGTTATGGGTATAAGCAGTATGATGCCGATAAGTCCGGCAAGGTATTTGCGGTCTATACGGGTTACGACTTTTTCCACCCGGCTTGGGTAGGGGCGCGATGCTGGCTCGTTTCCGGTGCCGAGCGGATTGATTACCTCTACTCCGCACAGCGGACAGCTTTTCTCCGACGGTGCCAGCTCTACGCCGCAGTTTACGCAATATGACATTCGGTGTTACTCCTTTCGGGTAAGCTCCCCGGACGCTTCCGGGTGGTTGCTTTCTATCAGCACGTGGACGCCCAGCCTGACAAGCGTTGTAAAAAAGCTTTTCTCTATATAGCTTTCCTCTATGCTCCGGGTAAAGCTGATGTTGATCACTCCGTTATAGCTCAGGCAGGCGCAGGCCACGCGGTTGCGGTAAAGCGGGCCCAGCATAAAGTCCATCTGCTCCACATATCGGCTCATGCCCTCCGGCAGCCTGCAAATCCCCAGATTGGAAACCGTGCTGCTGGTAAGAGCCTCGCCGTGGAGTATGAAAACGGATTTCATTATCAGACTTTTCAGGAACAGAGGGACCAGCCGCAGCGCCAGATTCCTCTCCTGCGAAACATTGGTGGAAAATTTGGCGTTCAAAAGCTTTTCATCGTTTTCCAGTGCCATATATCCGCGTACGGAGCGTATAATCTCCTCCAATGTATACTGCCCCAGAGAAGGGTCTATTCCGGGGTTCATATAAGAGGAAAAATTGCGCACCGTACAGGTGGGATAATATCTGCGCAGGTTTATGGGCACGCATATCTTTACCGGCTTGAGCTTACGGCTGTTTTTGCCGCACCGGCGCGCCTGCAGCTCCTGCACCGAGAGTATAAGCACCGAAACCAGCAGTTCCGTTACGGTGGCTCCGTATTTTTTGGCAAGTGCGGCCAGCTGGGCGGCGTCCATCTTTCCGGTGGTTATATGCATAAAATGCCTGCTGTCCGTTCCGGGTATTTTATACGCCCGCATTTCGCGTCTGCTGCGCTTGCAGCCCCGCGCGTATTTGGGAAAACTGTCCTCCAGCTCCTGCGGAGAGGGGGGTTCCGTACAGTCAAGTATACCGTCGCCGCACGGTATATCCGCGTCATATTTTAACCGCAGATATTGGGCGACCAGGGTTTTCAGAAATATCAGTCCGCCCGTACCGTCTGTAAGCGCGTGAAAGAATTCCACCGAGATCCGGCAGCCGTAATAGCGCACCCTGAACATAAAGCCGTCATTCTGGCGGAAATTCATGCGTACGCACGGGTTTATGACATCCTGCTGTATTACAGGCAGGCTTTCTATCGGGTCCAAATAGTACCAGAACATACCGCGGCGCAGACGCAGCGCATACGAGGGGAACCGCTTTATGCAGAGATTCAGCGCTTCCTGAAGTATCTGCGGCGAAACCGGCTCTGTAAGAGTTGCGCTTACCCGGAAAAGCGCGTTCCAGTCCCTGGATTTGGCTGCGGGATATATTTTAGCGGCATTGTCCAGCTTCATCCAGCGTTTATTCGGTGAGGGCATAACCTTTCAGACGGTCCTTTCGCGTAAGGTAGGCAGATTTGTCCGGCATAATATCGGACAAATCGATGCTTTTGCGGCTTTGCCGCCGCACAGCGCGTTATATATCGGCTTGCGGCATATCGCAGATACTTGCGTTGAGCAGGGAAATGTAGGTGCCCTTCATGCCCAGGGATTTTACGCTCAGCATACCGGCACTTTCCAGCTTTTTTATTGCCGAGGCAATCACGGAACGGGTAATGCCCTCCCGCTTGGCAATTTCCGATGCGTTAAGCAGGCCGTGGGGCAGCCCGGAGTCGTCGCTGCCGGTCTGCTCCTGCAAAAACCGGAAAACGGCGTCCACTGCCTTTCGCTCGGTAAAGGAAAGTGATGCCAGAGCCTGCTGCGCAGAGGAGTATTCCCGCTGGGCGGCCTGCTGCTTTTGCCTGGAGTCGTTATATACCGCCATAGAGCAAAGCATGGCCAGAATTTTGCACAGCGCCTGATACAGCTCGTCGCGGTTATCGCCGTCTCTTGTGCATACCAGAGTACCTATGCGCCCGGATGCAAAGTACAGCGGAATTACAATATGCGTCCGTTCCTTAAAGGAACAGCTCCCCTCGCTGAACGGACAGACTCCGTTTTTATCCACCGTTATCCTGGTATCGGTAAGCGCGGTAAGAGACTGCGCTATCCTCAGGGCAGACTGCCGGTCGTTAAGACGGCAGCCGTCCCCGGCACAGGCGGTACAGCCCAAAAGCTGCCCGTCTGCGCTTAATATGTGTACCTGCGCGTCCAGCAGCTCCCGCGCCATGGTGCCTATGTCGTCCAGGAGGATATCCTCCCGGAGGTTTTCATAGTACCGGCATATCCTGTTCACGGCCTGAAGCATTTGTTCCTTTGTCATTGAGCGCACCGCCTTAAAGTATATATTTTGCCAGGCTCTTGTTCTCCTGAGCGGCGCCCAGATGGCTGTCGATATACGCCGGGTCCACCAGTACATCGGTGGGTGCTTCGGGATCGCCCGCGGTAAAGCTGATCTCGTCCAGCAGCTTTTCCATTACGGATACCAGCCTGCGGGCGCCTATGTTTTCGTGAGATTCGTTTTCGGCAAAGGCGTAATCGGCTATAAGGTCCAGCGCCTCCGGAGTAAATGTCAGGTTGATATTGTCCACCGCCAGCAGTTCGGTATATTGCTTTATAAGGGCGTTGTCCGTACCCGAGAGTATGCGGCGCAGGTCCTGAGCGGTAAGCGGAGAGAGCTCCACCTTAAGCGGGAACCGCCCCTGCAGCTCCGGGATAAGGTCGGTGATCTTGGACAGATGGAATGCGCCCGCCGCAATAAAAAGGATATAATCGGTCTTTACCGGGCCGTATTTGGTGTTGACTGTGCAGCCCTCCACAAGGGGGAGAATATCTCTCTGCACGCCTTCTCTTGAGACTGCGGGGCCGTTTCCGCTGCCGCCGCTCATGGCTATCTTGTCTATTTCGTCAATAAATATTATTCCGTCCTGTTCGGCGCGCTCCAGAGCCTCCGAAATCACCGCGTCGTTGTCCAGCAGACGGTCAAGCTCCTGCTGCTCGATAATTTTTCTGGCTTCCCTGACGGGTACTTTGCGCCGCTTTGTGCGCTTGGGCATTATTCCGCCAAGCAGATCGCCCATGTTGAGCTCGGGCTGACCGGGAACCTCTGCGTTCATGCCGGCGGGCTTGTCAGCCACCTCCAGCTCAATAACATGCTCTTCTATAACGCCGTTTTCAAGATCGGCTATAACGGCGTTGCGGCGGGCTACCGCGTCTTCGCCCTCTTTTTGCTTGCGCAGGGGCAGCAGGATGTCTACCAGGCGGTTCATAACCGCTTTATTCAGCTTTTCGCGTATCTGCTCGGTTTTTTCCTGGCGGATGAGCCTTATAGAGGCCTCCACAAGCTCACGCACCATGGAGTCCACATCGCGGCCTACATAACCCACTTCGGTAAACTTTGTGGCTTCCACCTTGACAAACGGCGCGCCTATTATCCTGGAGATGCGGCGGGCAATCTCGGTTTTACCCACGCCGGTGGGGCCGCTCATGATTATGTTTTTCGGCGTGATTTCTTCGCGCTGCTGCGGAGTAAGCCGGCTGCGGCGGTAGCGGTTGCGCAGCGCTATGGCCACGGAACGCTTGGCCTCCTGTTGACCTATTATATATCTGTCCAGCTCGGACACTATCTGACTGGGAGTTAACGACAGCATAACAATGCATCCTTTCTGTAATGGTTTTGACTCTTTTCCGGCGCGTATGCCTATACTTCTTCCACGGTTATGTTGCCGTTGGTAAAGACGCATATATCTCCGGCTATACGAAGAGCCTCGTGAGCTATTTCCGCAGCCGTCATGTCGGTGTTGCGCACAAGCGCGCGCGCCGCCGCAAGAGCGTAGTTGCCGCCGGAGCCGATGGCAACCACGCCGTCGTCGGGCTCGATGACCTCTCCGGTGCCGGATACCACCAGCATGCCGGACTCGTTTGCCACTATCATCATGGCTTCCAGCTTGTGCAGCATTTTGTCACTCCGCCACAGCTGAGCCAGCTCCACGGCCGCCCTGTAAAGATTGCCGGAAAACTGCTGCAGCTTGCCTTCAAACATTTCGCATAAGGTAAATGCGTCGGCAACAGAGCCTGCAAAGCCGATGACCACCTTTCCGTTATATATCCTGCGCACCTTTACGGCGCCTGCTTTCATTATAACGCTCTGCCCCATGGTGACCTGTCCGTCTCCGGCCAAAGCACATTTTCCGTCGCGCATAACGCCTACTATCGTAGTGCCTTCCAATTGCATAATCCATCTTCCTTTCCTTGTGCCGCTGACCGCATTCGTGCAGGCGGCCGGGCAAGGCGGCATATTATTCATGCCGCTGTTTTATTGTATCATAAATAATAATAAACACAACAGCTTTGACAAAATATTCAGAAAATATTAACAACCTGTTTGCGCCGGTATTTGTACGCCGCGGCTTGCTCGGCATAGGGATCATAAAAGCTGCGACCTGCGCATCGCTTAAAGCTGCGGCCTGCGCATCGATTAAAGCTGCGGCCTGCGCATCGCTTAAAGCTGCGGCCTGCGCATCGCTTGAAGCTGCGGCCTGCGCATCGCTTGAAGCTGCGGCCTGCGCATCGATTAAAGCTGCAGCCGGAGCAGCACGCTGCGGTTTGCCGTTAAGCGCGGAATAGAGAAAAAACTTTTGTATATTCTAATAAAGCAGACTTAAACGGGTTTGCGGCTATATTAAGTCATCCGGCAGTATTGCCGCGCGGCGGCAAATATGTGTGCCGGAGAAAGGAAAGCTGATGAAAGCTGTTATTCTTGCCGGCGGCAAAGGGGAGCGCCTCCGTCCCATGACGTGCGCCTGCCCCAAGCCGCTTGTTAATTTTATGGATTCCACGGTGCTGGACGGGGTACTGGAGATGCTGGCGCGCAACGGTGTGGACGGAGCCGTCGTTACCAGTATGTTCCTGCCCGATATGATGGAGGATTTTGCCTCTGCGGCAACCGTTATTCCCCTTGAATGCGTGCGCGAGGAAATGCCGCTGGGAACAGCGGGTGCGGTCAGAAATTGCAGCAAGTATATAGACGGCACTTTTATTGTGGTCAGCGGAGACTGCGTTACCGATATTAACCTCAGCGAGGCGGTAAAAAGGCATAGGAGCAGCGGGGCGGAGGCGACGGTGGCGCTGATACGGCAGAACTGTCCTACGGATTTCGGGGTCGTTTGCACCGATGCGGACGGACGGATAACCTCCTTTAAGGAAAAACCGTCCTGGAGCGAGGTGGATTCGCCGTACTGCAACGCCGGGATATATATTATGGAGCCTTCGGTGCTAAAGCTTATTCCGGAGGGGAAAAGCGTGGATTTCTCGAAAGATGTCTTTCCGCTTATGCTCAGGGAAAAAAGGGCGCTCTTCGGCTTCCCGGTACAGGGCTACTGGTGCGATATAGGAGACGAGCAAAAGTACAGGACGGCACACTTTGACTGCCTTGAGGGAAAGTGCAGCCTGTTTAGCAGCGGAATAAGCGCAAATGCCGTTATAGGGGAAAGGGTAAAAATCCTGCCTCCCGTCTATATAGGAGAAGGTACCGTCATTGAAGGGGAAAGCGTCATCGGCAGTCACACGGTTATAGGCAGGAACTGCCGCATTGAAGGCAGCATAATATCCGGAAGCGTGCTGTGGGACGGCGTGGAGGCAAGCGGCTCCGACATACGCGACAGCGTGATATGCGCAGGAGCAAGACTGCTGCAGTCGTCGGGCGTGAGCGCGGGGTGCGTCATCGGCGAGGGCTGCACGGTGGGAAGGTTTGCGCTTGTGGGCCCGGGCTGCAGACTGTGGAACGGTACCGTGGCGGAGGACGAGGCAAGGATATATGCAGATGTGCGCACACCTGCCGTTGTAGCTCCGGTTGACGCTTCCAGGCTGTGCCGGCAGAGCTCTGCCCGTCCGGAGCCGGAAAAGATACTGCTTCTGGCGCGGGCTTTTGCGCAGGAAAGGAAGAGGATAGCCGTTACACATGACGGAGGCGGACTGTCCCAGGCAGTGGCCTGCCTGCTGATGTGCGGGGTGTCGCTTTCCGGCGCGGAGGGAGTGAGCTGCGACTGCGGCGGCATGGGACAGGCGCGCTATGCCGTTCGGCTGTGTGAGGCGGACGGAGGGATATATGTTGCTTCGGACAGGAATCACATTGAACTGATACTGCTTGACAAACGGGGGTGCGAACTGACTGCCGGAGATATGTCGGCGCTTACCCGGTCCATGCGCTCGCGAGTCATGCCGATAGCGGCCGGCAGAATATACACCCGCAGCGTAAAGCAGAAGTATTTCGAATATCTTATAAATATAGCCGGAGGACGGGCGCAGGGACAGAGAATAGCCCTGTGCGGCAACGATAAAGCGGCGGAATATGCTGCGGACGCACTGCGCAAAACGGGCCGGAACCCCATAAAAGCCGGCAATCGGGATATAGGCGGCGTTATCAGGGATGAGGGCTGTGTTTTCGGCGCCGAAATAGGGCCGCGGTTCACGCTGCGGGGACTGTATGACCAGAACGGAAGGCGCGCAAGCTACGAGCAGTTTATTTTTATTCGGGCCAGACTGGGTTTTTATATGGGAGCAGGCAGAGCAGTGATACCCCGCGATTGCTCGCCGGAGTGCCTGTCCATGCTGCGGCAGTTCGGAATTGCGGAGCGCGCCGGCGGCAACGGCGCCGCGTCTGTGGCGTCGGAGAGCTGGGCGGAGCTTGAGGGCGGAGGCCCGGCCGCGGCGGCCGTGATGGATGCGGCCGTGTTTATTCTGCAGCTTTGCCGGTTCCTCTCGGGCCGCCGCAAGTATTTAAGCGAATTCTTTGAAAAACTGCCCCGTAGCTTTGAATCGGTTGCAAGGTGCCCGAATGCGGAAAAAGGCAGGGTAATGGAGCAGCTAAGAGAGAAAAAGCTGGGCGTGCGCGTTGTGCCCGACGATTCCCTTGCTGTGCTGCGTATTTATGCTTCGGCTCTCTCGGAGGAATATGCCAGAGAACTGGTCTTTGATGCGCAGGCAGTGATAGACGAAACGGTGCGCCACGGTCAGAGCTGACGGGCGGAGCCGCCCTGCATTACAAAAGCGGGGAGGCTCCTTTTATGCGCCGTAGTGCTTTTCGGTATTGCCAAGCCCGGAGTTTTATTGTATAATAGATAAAAACAATATCCGCAGCCAACCTTGCGCGCCGGCAAAGCTTTTATTCATAAACGGCGCAAGCTTGCGGCGGCTGAGAGAAAGGGAAGCCAATACAGGCAATGGTATTTATGAAGAAGGTACTTACAGTTATCATGGCGCTTTTGCTGGTACTGTCGTTTGCCGCATGCCAGGATACTCAGACAAGCACAACTCCGGGTAACACCGACACAACCACCGGCAGCACTCAACCGTCAGAGACGCCCACGCAGGAGCAGAAATCTGCGGCAGAGCTGCTTTACGGCGACGGCTGGAACAACAATATGATAGTGGGTGTGGATCAGTTCGGACGCACCTTTGACATCTCTTTCGGAGACAGGGAAAATAAAGATGTCGGTATGTTTTTCTGGCTATGGATAGGTCAGCCGTACGCCAGCGATATTTACGATGCCACCAAGATCCTTGAGGAATACGGCAAGGATGTGCTTTTCCACCAGAGCAGCGACATTTCTCCGGACGGACAGCCGCACTACTGGGGGGAGCCGCTCTGGGGCTACTATAACAGCAATGACGAGTATGTCATACGCAAGCAGATAGAGCTGCTTACCGCGGCGGGCGTGGATTTTATCGTGTTTGATACCACAAATGCCCTTACATACCGTGCGGTGTATACAAAAATCGCCAAGATTATTTCCGAGTTCATAGCGGACGGCTGGAATCCTCCCCGTATCGCTTTCTATACGCACAGTCAGTCTCTCAACACGGTAAGACAGCTGTATAAAGAGTTTTACAGCAAGAATCTCTATCCCGAGACCTGGTATATGGTGGAGGGAAAGCCCTTCATTATTGCTTATACCGAAGTCTGGAGAGATAAGGTGGAAGCCCAGAGTAGGGGCGACAACAATTACAATCCGGAAAAGCTCAGCGACGAGATCAAGAATTTCTTTTATTTCCGCAATCCCAACTGGCCGGGGGAAAACCTCTCCGACGGTTTCCCGTGGTGCGAGTGGACTTATCCGCAGCCGGTGCATAACAACATGATAAATGTTACCGTTGCGTCCCATCCCATGGTTCCGATGAGCTTTTCCCTCACAAGGGAAAACTGGTGCAACTGGGGCCGCGGCTACAATGTCACCACCGGTCAGAACGTGTCCGAGGATGCAGAAAAGGGTACCTTCTTCCAGAGTCAGTGGGATGTTGCCATAAAGGAGGACCCCGATACCGTTTTCGTGGGCGGCTGGAACGAATGGATTGCCTACAAGCAGATATACGACGGTGAGTATATGCTTTGCGATGCGGCAAGCATGGAATATTCCCGTGACATTGAGATGATGAAGGGCGGATACAACGACGCTTTCTATATACAGCTCATACAGAATATGCGCAAGTATAAGGGCACACAGGTTGACGCCGATATAGACACGGGCAGCAAGACCGTCGATATCACAGGCTCTGCTTCACAGTGGGACGATGTAACGGCGGTTTACCGTGATATCGGCAAGGCCAACTATGACCGCGACGCTTACGGCGGAACCCGCAAGATAAAATATACAATGGAGGCTCCGCGCAACAACCTGCAAACGGTAAAGGTTACAAAGGACAGCGACAATATCTATTTCTACATTGAGTCGGACGCCGACATAACCGCCAATGACGGAAAGGGCAACTGGATGAACATATTCCTTACCGCCGGCCAGACCAGGAATACCGGCTGGGTGTGCTATGACTATGTCATAAACCGCACAAGTGAAAACGGCGTTGCCTCCGTGGAAAGGCTGGATGAATCCGGCAGCGGAACCAAGGTCGGCGAGGCCAGGATATCGGTAAGCGGCAAGGTCATGCAGGTGGTACTGCCCAGGAATACCGTAGGCCTGGAAAGCAGCGACGAGTTCTACTTTAAGGTGGCGGACGGAGTGGAAAACCCGACCGACATCATGGATTACTATGTAACGGGCAGATGCCTGCCCATGGGTCGTCTGAGCTATAAATTCGTAGGCTGATAAGGCTTGCGGCAAGCATTTATACAAGCGGCGCGGCAATTGATTTTGCCGCGCCGCTTTTGTCTGTATCGGTGCATAACGGATAACCCGTGCGTTTTTTTGCGCGTTTTTTATGCGTTTTTTAACGGTTTTTTGCCCGTTTTTTGGGCTTTTTTTGCGTGTTTTTTACTGCTTTTTTGTGCCTTTTTCGGCTGTATGAGCTTGGGATAACAAAAAAGCCGCCTCTTTGCAGAGACGGCACAAGAAGCATAAGCGCGCGTTAAAAGCCCGGAATGAAGGCTTATTTGGCTTCGGGGGCTATTTCGGCTTGGGTTTCGGAGATTATTTCGGCTTGGGTTTCGGGGACTATTTCGGCATTGCCCTTTTTTGTTATGCGTCCCGCTATAGCGGATACCGCAGGGGAAACTATCAGCGAGCATATTATTGCCGCCGCTCCTGTCATCGGCGCCGAAATGCCCCCAAGCAGACCGGTCATACCCAGTACGGTTATTGCAATGCCGCAGAAGAAGCTGGCATAAACTCCGTATTTGTTCATGCCTTTCCACCATATTCCGTATACGAACGGGCCTATAAAAGCTCCAGATACGGCGCCCCAGGAATAGGACATGAGGTTTACTATGGCGTCGAACTTTTTAAGCGCAATGGCTACCGAGATAATTATCAGAAGCACGCAGATTCCGCGCAGTACCATAACGGTTTTTTTGCCGCCCAGCTTTTTTGGCATTGCGCTGCCCAAAAGGTCCATGGTAAAGCTGGAGCTGGACGAAAGCACTATGGAGGAGAGCGTGGACATGGAGGCAGAGAGTACCATTACGGCAATAACTCCGAAAAGTATGTCGCCCATGGCTCCCAGAGGCGTAAGAACCTGCTCCAGAATACGCGGGACGACCAGGTCGCCGTTAGGCGTGCCGTTTGCATCCACGGGCATGACGCCGTTCATATAAACGCGGCCGAAGGTTCCGATAAGATAGGAGCCGACTGCGATCACCAAAGCAAAAGCCGTGGAGATCACCGTGGCCTTTTTTATGGAGGCTTCGTCCTTTATGGCATGGAATTTGTGTGCCATCTGCGGCAGGCCCCATGTCCCCAAAGAGGTCATGATTATCAGGGCGATCAGTTCGGGACTGAAGGCCAGCAGGCTGTTAAGCTGTACTCCGGCATCGGCGCTCTGCTGTCCAAGCTCCTGCATCGCACCGGAAAAGCCGCCTACGGAAGGATTGAAAATGATAAGGCAGGTAACGGTTATTATACCGGCTAACATTATAAGGCCTTGTATAAAATCGTTTGCCGCGGCGGCAAGATATCCTCCCAGCACCAGATAGACCGCCGTAAGCAAGCCCATTATCAGTATTACCGTTCCGGAATCTATGCCGAACGCCCTGTCAAAAAGTATGCCCAGGCCGGAATAAACGCTTGCGGAATACGGTACAAGGAATACAAAAATTATTATGCTGGCAAGATACTTAAGCAGGGGAGAGGAAAAGCGCTTGCCGAAGTATTCCGGCATGGTCTTGCTTTGATACTTTTCCATTCCGCGGTATGTACGCCTGCCCAGCAGCAGCCACGCAAGCAGCGTGCCTATTACTGCATTGCCTATGCCTATCCAGACCGAGGACAGGCCGAACTTCCAGGAGACGCTGCCGCCGTAGCCTATAAACACCACGGCGCTGAAATAGGTGGTGCCGTATGCAAAGGCGGAAAACCAGCTGCCCAGGCGGCCGCCTCCCAGCATAAAGTCGTTTGCGGTTTTGATTTTCTTTCGGGAGAGAATGCCGGTGAGTATCATGCCGGCAACAAACAGCAGTAAAATGCCGTAACGTAAAATGAGACTGAGCTTATTCATAAACCTACCATCCTTCTTTTGTGTAACCCCGGAGTTTAATACCCCATACCATACCATACCATACCATACTTCAATGCTGTCGCAGTTGTGCTTTGTCACTTCTTCATACAGTAGTTTGTCCTAAAGGAATCTAATAATTGCCTCAGTTCAGACAACTTGCCGTATTTTTCATTTGCGAGACGAGAATATAGAGTTTCCAGATAGTAGAAAACATCGTCGAATGAAACAATCACTTCCTCGCCACCTTCGTTGCTGACCCATAAGCCATCAAATTTGGGGGTGTTGGCTTGGTCATACTCATACAAATCGTCCCAAAAAGAACAATTCGAATAGTTGAACCCACTTCCTACGCCATTTGCCAGGTTCTCTACAAATTCGATAATGTCTGCATTCGCAGCCTCGTTGATGAGCGCTGCCACAGGAAACTGTTCTGCCTTCAGCAGATCCGCGTCTGCTATATAAATCGTATAAATGAATAATCCTCCTTAATCTTCCGGACTACATAAGAATTATATCACAAAATGTATTATTGTAAAGACCCTATTAACAAAACAGACATATATGTTATTTATTTTTTCATATTTTGTTTACGGTTTATTTGTTGTATTATTCTGCGTTTGGGTTATAATAAGCATGTAAACGATAAAGGTTGCGATGAAGAACAGGCGTCGTTACCTCGTTTGTACAATCCTCCTACTAATATACCCCCTATCGGAAAAGCCGCCGCAAGGCGGTTTTTCCATATCCGGACAAGCCGGCAGCCGTCCGCGGTCATAAGCGGACAAGTATGTGCATACATTTTACCAAGCCCTGCGGCGGCGCGGTTTTTGCGGCGCATAAACGGCGGAAAACATGAGCAAAACGGAGAGGTACATATGAGGTGGTTGAAAAATACGGTACAGCTTGCGGCGGCGTTTGTCTTTGCCGCCCTGTGCATATTGCCTGAAAACGGCGTGAATGTGCCGGTAATACGCGTGCGTCCGCTGGTTCAGAACCAGCTGTATGCGGAAAAAGACGCGTACATATTGCCTGCGGGTACTCTTTTGCTGCCGCCAGACGGAGCGGATGCGCCCGGGGAAGAGGAACAGGAGCGCACGGTTTGCGTGTATTATAAAGCGGAAGACCGCAAGGAGACCATGTCGGAGCGGGAATACCTGATAGGAGTGCTCGCGGCGGAGATGCCGGCATACTACAATATTGAAGCGCTGAAGGCTCAGGCCGTAGCCGCCCGTACATATCTTTACAGTAAAGTGGAGCACGGCGGCTGCAGCCGCTATCAGAAGTGCGATATATGCACATATTCCGGACATTGTCAGGGTTATCTGAACCTGCGGCAGCGCAGGGACCGCTGGGGGAAAAGCTTTGATAAAAACGAGGAAAAGCTGGCGGCGGCCGTGGATGCAACAGAGGGAATATTCCTGACATATAACGGCGAAATAATCAGTGCCATGTATCATGATTCCTCATACGGCAGCACCGAGGACTATTCATCGCTTTATTACGGCAACAAAAGGGAGTATCTCAGCAGCGTATCCACGCCGGAGGGCATGGAGACGGTGACTAAAACGGTAATAACCGATATAGACGATTTTGTGCAGACCGTAAACACCAAGTATCCCTCTGCGGGACTGACCCCGCAGAATATAGGGCAGGAACTGAGGATAACCGCATATACCCAAAGCGGACGGGTAAAGGAGGTGCGGATGGGCAGACAGACCGTAAGCGCATCCGAGTTTCAGAAGCTGGCCGGGCTTAGAAGCACGCAGTTTCATTTCAAAATTACGCAGTACAGTATTATATTTATCAACAGCGGCTACGGCCACGGAGTGGGCATGAGTCAGGTGGGGGCAAATACCATGGCGAAAAACGGCAGCAGCTATGAAGAGATACTTACTCACTATTATATGGGAGTAAAACTGGAAAAATAATTGTATATAACATCCCCGAAGGGTAAAAATATCATCGGAGGTGTTTATTATGAATTTAGGACCGCTTAAAGACAGGTCAAAACACAGAAAGTCACTGATTAAAACCATTGGCAAGCAGGGAGTATACGCCATAGCATTTACCTGCATGGCGGTGGTGGGAATCGTGCTTGCGGTTACGCTTGGAGAACCCAGCCAGCAGGCGGAGGCCGGGAAAAGCACATTACCCGTCATATCGGCAACCCCCAGACCGACTCAGGACAAAGGCGTTTCCGGCCCCGGCGATGTTGTAGTGCCGCAGCAGATGCTGCTGCCGGTTAACGGCACAGTGCTCAAGGGTCACTCTACGGAAAGCCTGGTGTTCAACGCTACAATGAATGAGTGGAGTACCCATAACGGCATAGATATTTCCTGCTCGGCGGGGGATAAGGTGGTTGCGGTACTGGACGGAACGGTGGAAAAGGCTCAGGCTGATTATCTGATGGGAAATGTGGTGGTGATAAACCATGGGGACGGACTTAAAACCGTTTATGCAGGGCTGGAGACCATTGACGACAGTATCAAAACAGGGGATACTGTGTCGGCAGGGCGGGAGATAGGTACTGCTGGCAATACGGCGCTTAGCGAAATATCCGACGGCGTTCATCTGCATTTTGAGGTTTTGAAGGACGGCAGGAACGCCGACCCGATGGATTATCTGGATGACACGGTAAAATAAGACCGGGTTTATGAGCTCCGCAGCGATGCGGAGCTTATATTTTGCGCTTAGACTCCGTTTTTTTGGAAAATGCCCTTGCTTGGTTGGCTGTTTAGCGGCAAAGCAGCGGTATCAGGTTTTGCGCGGAGCAGGAAAGGCTTTGTAAAAAATAGTTTTAGTGATGCAGAGGCGAATCCGGAAACGCAGAGC
>JAQXIQ010000087.1 GCA_029007865.1 Bacillota bacterium | reverse complement strand
TTAAGCTGCTGTTCCACTGCGGATCTGTCCAGGGAACACATGGAAAAACGCAACATCCACTATATTTGCTTTCATTATTATCTGAACGGCAAGCATTATTACGACGACCTTGGACAAAGCATGCCGTTTGACAGCTTTTATGAAGCCATGGCAAACGGAGCGGAAACAAGAACCTCACAGATTAACGCCGACGAATTTGAAACATACTTCACTCCCTTCCTGGAGCAGGGTTACGACATATTGCATTTATCGCTGTCATCCGGAATCTCCGGAGTATATAATTCCGCCGTTATTGCTGCAAAGAACCTCTCCGCACGCTTCCCGCAGCGAAAGATCTATGTAGTGGACTCGCTGGCAGCTTCGTCCGGTTACGGCCTGATAATGGATACTTTAGCCGATATGCGCGATGCCGGCGCCGGGCTTGAAGAGCTGCACGAATGGGCGGAGGAAAACAAGCTGAATATGCATCACTGGTTTTTTTCCACCGACCTGACCTTTTACGTCAAGGGCGGGCGCATATCCAAAGCCTCCGGATGGTTTGGAACCATTTTGAGAATATGTCCGCTGCTTAATATGGATAATCAGGGGCGGCTTATCCCGCGCTATAAAATTCGCGGCAAAAGCAAGGTTACGGAGGCCATTGCGGAGCAAATGAAGCTTCACGCAGCCGGCGGGACGGAATACAGTGGAAAATGCTATATTTCACAGTCCGCCTGCATAGAGGACGCCAAAAAAGTTGCCGAGCTTGTAGAGCATACCTTTCCCCACCTTAACGGAAAAGTGGAGATCAACAGCATAGGTACCACCATAGGCAGCCATACCGGGCCAGGCACCGTAGCACTGTTCTTCTGGGGTGACAAACGGAAAGACTGACCTGTTTTACCCGCTGCTCTTCCCTTCCGGTGCAGCGGACAAAGCAAAAGTAAAAACAATGCAAAGCACAAATAAAAACAATATTAAAGGCGCTGTCATCCATCGGACAGCGCCTTGTGCTATATACGGTCGCTTAAAAAATCAGAATTAGAGCGGCATCAGTCCAGCTTGGTGTGCTTAAACTGACTGCGGCCTTCGGCATAATCGGCCACTATCTGCCCGCTGCCGTACAGCTTATACTTGTAAATCATCAGCCCGTCCAGCCCTACCGGCCCGCGGGCGTGTATTTTATTTGTGCTTATGCCCACCTCGGCTCCGAAGCCGTAGCGGAAGCCGTCGGCAAACCTGGTGGAACAGTTTACATACACATTGGCGGAATCCACCGAATTAAGGAATTTTTCCGCAGAATCGGCATCCGAAGTAATAATGGCATCAGTATGCCCCGAGCCGTATTTATTGATATGCTCTATTGCCTCATCCAGGGAATCCACTACCCGCACGGATATTTTGTAGTCAAGATACTCGCTTTTCCAGTCCTGCTCAGTAGCCGGCTCTGCGTCTATGATCTCTCTTGTCCTTTCACAGCCGTAAATAGTCACGCTGCTTTGGCGCAGTTTATCGGCTATCATGGGCAGTATCTTTGACGCCGCATCCTTATGTATCAGAAGGGTTTCCGCCGCATTGCACACCGAAACATACTGAGTCTTGCTGTCGTTAACCACAGATACGGCCATATCCGGGTCGGCATATTTGTCAACATAAACATGACATATTCCGTCGGCATGCCCTAACACCGGTATGGAGGTATTCTTTATTATATACTGCACAAAGGCATTGGAACCGCGCGGAATAATAAGATCAATGCTTTTATTAAGCGCCAGCATTTCCTTTACGTCGTCGCGGCTTTCTAACAGCTGCATGGCGCCTTCCGGTATCCCGGCATCGGCTATTGCCCCGCTTATAACCTCAAAAAGAGCCTTATTGGTATGTTTAGTCTCACTGCCCCCCTTAAGAAGGCAGCAGTTTCCGCTTTTGATGCAAAGCGTGCTGATCTGAATAAGTGCGTCCGGGCGGGCCTCGAAAACAACTCCGATTACCCCGATAGGACAGGAAACCTTTTTAAGCAGCAACCCATCGTCAAGCAGCGTCTGCATAAGCACGCGTCCGTTGGGATCCGGCAGCGAAATAAGCTGAGCAATGCCGTCCAGACAGCCGTCCAGCTTGCTTTGGTTGAAAACAAGGCGTTTTTTTATCGGAGCGGGCAGCCCTTCTGCGGCATCAAGGTCTTTTTTATTGGCGTCAAATATTTTTTGAGCGTCAGCCTTCAAAGCATCGGCTATGCGGCTGAGGGCGTTGTTTTTAAGTTCCTCTCCCAGCTGAGCGCATACAGTTGACGCTTTTTTGGCGCACTCGGCCTTATAAGCAGTATCCATAGCAATCACCCTGCAGTTTATTCGTCGTCCTCGTCGTCAGGCAAAATACCGTTATGGAAAACATTCTGAACATCGTCGTTGTCCTCAAAGTTTTCCAGCATCCAGTTTACTTTCTTGATGTTGTCCGGTATGACCTCAACGGTATTGGAGGGTATTCTGTCAACCTCGGCCTGGACAAAGGTATAGCCAAGACCCTCAAGAGCAGTACGCACCGCAGAGAAATCCTCCGGCGAACAGGTGATCTCAAAGGCATCGTCACCGGGCATAAAGTCCTCAGCGCCTGCCTCTATGGCCTGCATCATAAGGGTATCCTCGTCAATGTCGGGCGTTCTTTCTATAACTATGACGCCTTTTGTCTCAAACATCCAGGACACACAGCCGGTGGCGCCCATAGAACCGCCCGCTTTATCAAAAATATGACGGATCTCGCTGGCGATGCGGTTGCGGTTATTTGTAATTATCTCCAGTATAACCGCCATTCCGCCCGGACCGTAGCCCTCATAGGTGATCTCCTCATAAACGGAATCGTCGCTTTCGCCCGATGCGCGCTTGATGGCACGCTGTATATTATCGTTTGGCATATTATTGGCTTTAGCCTTGGCGATAACATCGGCCAGCTTGGAATTGCTTGCCGGGTCAGGGCCGCCCTGACGGACGCAAATTGATATTTCGCGGCCTATTTTTGTAAATACCTTGCCCTTCTGGGCATCGGTTTTTTCTTTTTTATGCTTAATATTAGCCCATTTGCTATGTCCGGACATAATATTTTACCTCCTGTAAATTATATCAAAAATCATGATTCCGGCGCAAACCGCAACATTGAGCGATTCGGCACCGGGAGCCATCGGAAGCGTAAGCCTGTAATCGGCGCTGTCCAGGCTTTCCCGGCTGATACCGTTGCCTTCGTTGCCAAACACAAGCGCAATTCTCCCGGGCAGAGTTGTCGAATAGAAATCCTTGCCCGACAGCACGGTAGCGCATACGGAATACCCCCGCGCGCGCAAATGCGCATAAAGCTGCTCCGCCGAAGCGCAATAATGAGGCCGCACAAGGAAAACCGCCCCCATCGCGCTGCGGACAACCTTGGGATTATACATATCGACATTGTCGCCCAGAAAATAAATATCGTGTATTCCCGCCGAGTTAGCCGTGCGCAGGATGGTACCAAGATTGCCCGGGTCCTGTACGCCGTCCAGCACAATGACTGTGTTTTCATCGCCCTCGGTACATTCCTGCGGGATTCTGACCCTGGCCATTATTCCCTCCGGCGATTCCGTCATGCTAAGAGCCTGTATCACTGCTTCCGACACCAGAAGCACATCGCTGCCGCCGCACCGGCTTATTATTTCGGCAAAGGCCTCGGCCTTATCCTGACGCACCAAAAGCAATTCCGGGATTATTCCGTTTTGTACGGCATCCAGAACCAGGCGGTAGCCCTCAATAAGAAAACTGCCGCTGCTCTTTCGGTTTTTGCGCTTTTGCAGTCCTTTAAGTTCCTTTATAACCGGATTGCTTACGCTGGTTACAGTTTTATACATAACAATAAAAACAGCGTAATAAAAAACATATTACGCTGAATTCTTTCTGATTATTGGTTGGCCTTAGCTGTTTCAACAAGACTTGTAAAAGCTTCAGCATTATAGATAGCAAGCTCGGAGAGCATCTTTCTGTTGATCTGGACTCCGGCATTCTTAAGGCCGTGGATAAGCTTGCTGTAGCTGATGCCGTTAAGACGTGCAGCAGCGTTTATACGGGCGATCCAAAGTGTTCTGAAATCTCTCTTCTTGAGCTTTCTTCCTACGAAAGCATAGGCCTGAGACTTCATAACAGCCTCGTTTGCTACTCTGAACTGCTTGCTTTTAGCGCCGTAATAGCCCTTTGCAAGCTTTAATACCTTTTTACGGTTCTTGTTACCGTTAACCGCTCTTTTAATTCTCATGGTTTATTTCCCTCCCGGCATTATTTATACGGAATCAGTCTCTTGACGGTATTCTGCTGCGTAGAATCAACAAGACCGTTCTGACGCATAGCTCTCTTGCTCTTGGCGGACTTTCTGCGCAGGAAGTGGTTCCTGTTGCTCTTGGCCCGCTTTACCTTGCCGCTCTTTGTAAGACTGAATCTTTTGGCAGCTCCGCGATGTGTTTTCATCTTAGGCATGGTTAGTTCCTCCTTGAAATTAAATCATTGTGATACCAGAATCATGGTCATGTTTCTTCCTTCCACGACCGGCTTTTTCTCAATCTTGGCTACATCCTTTACTAGCTCAAAGAAAGAGTTCATGACCTGTAAACCGATCTCGGGATGTGCAATCTGTCTTGAACGAAATCTGATGGAAACCTTAATGCGGTCCCCGTCGGTAAGAAACTCACGGGCCTTTTTGGCTTTGACGCCCATATCATGCTCTTCAATGGTAACAGAAAGCTGGATTTCGTGGATTTCGGTGACGCGCTGGTTCTTTTTGGCTTCCTTCTGTCTTTTCTGCATTTCGAAGCGGTACTTGCCGTAGTCCATGATCTTGCATACCGGCGGCACGCTCTTGGGAGCAATCAGGCACAAATCCAGGTTTCTTGCCTCTGCGGCGCGTATTGCATCCGCTGTTGACATAACTCCGAGTTGCTCGCCGTCCGCTGTTATAACGCGAACCTCTCTGGCTGTGATTTCCTCATTGATAAAAATTTCGTTGATAGTTATGCACCTCCAAAAAAATATGCGGGCAGTAAACTACCCGCATAAAAGCAACAATACTACTTACATAAAGCGCGCAAGTATCCAAAAAACAGGAATAAATGCGGCAATATCAATGCCTTAAACCGATACTGGAACAAAATCCGCACGGTGAGAAGCGGGCAGCCTCTGCTTGACTGCATAATGATACCACCCGCTTGCTTTTTTGTCAACGGTTTATTTGGCTTTTTCCGCTATTTCTGCGCTGATTTTAGCAATAAAATCGTCAACGGTCATAACTCCGATATCTCCGTCCTTACGGGAGCGTACCGAGCAGGTGCCTTCCGCAGCTTCCTTATCGCCGATTATCAGCATATACGGCACCTTCTGCAGCTGTGCTTCGCGGATCTTGAAGCCTATCTTTTCCTTGCGGTCATCATACTCGGTGCGTATGTTTTGGCTCTGCAGTTTCTCGCAAATGGCACGGGCCGCTCCGTCCACGCGGTCTGTAATATTAAGCACCTTAACCTGTACCGGCGCCAGCCATGTCGGGAATGCGCCGGCAAAGTGCTCGGTAATCACGCCTATAAAACGTTCAATGGAACCTAAAACCACACGGTGTATCATAACCGGACGGTGCTTTTTGTTGTCTGCGCCGATGTATTCCAGCTCAAAACGCTCCGGCAGCTGCATATCCAGCTGTATAGTTCCGCACTGCCAGGTTCTGCCCAGGCAGTCGGAAAGGTGGAAATCCAGCTTCGGGCCGTAGAAGGCGCCGTCGCCCTCGTTGATCACATAGTCCTTGCCCATCTCGGTGACGGCTTCCTTGAGGGTCTCGGTGGCAAAATCCCAGTCCTTTTCATCCCCCATGTGATCCTCGGGCATTGTGGAAACCTCTATCTGATAAGACAGCCCGAACACGGAATATACCTCGTCAAACAGGCGGACAACATTTTTGATCTCGTCCTTCATCTGATCCCAGGTCATGAAAATATGCGCGTCATCCTGAGTAAAGCAGCGCACCCGGAAAAGGCCGTGCAGCGTACCGGATTTTTCGTGACGGTGAACAAGGCCGAGCTCGCCCATTCTGAGCGGCAGGTCGCGGTAGGAATGAGGCTCGGATTTATACACCAGCATTCCGCCGGGACAGTTCATGGGTTTTACCGCAAAATCGGTATCGTCTATAACGGTGGTATACATGTTTTCCTTATAGTGATCCCAGTGACCGGAACGTTCCCACAGGGCGCGGTTGAGCATCATGGGAGTGCTTATCTCCACATAGCCGTAGCGCTTATGCACCTCGCGCCAGTATTCGATAAGCGTATTGCGCAGCACCATTCCCTTAGGCAGGAAGAACGGGAAGCCCGGGCCCTCATCCATTATTGCAAACAGTCCCAGTTCGCGGCCCAGCTTGCGGTGGTCGCGTTTTTTTGCCTCCTCGATCTGGGTAATGTAATCGTCAAGCTGCTGTTTTTTATCAAAAGCCGTCGCGTAAATGCGGGTAAGCATCTTGTTCTTTTCCGAACCGCGCCAGTATGCCCCCGCAAGGCTCATGAGCTTGAAATACTTCACTGCGCCGGTGTTTTTGACATGCGGGCCTGCGCAAAGGTCGGTAAAATCGCCCTGCTTGTAAAAGGATATTTCCGCATCCTCGGGCAGATCGTTGATAAGCTCCACCTTATAGGGCTCTCCCCTCTGCTGCATAAAGTTTACGGCCTCGTTTCTGGGAAGAGTAAACCTCTCAAGCGGTATATTCTCCTTTACAATGCGCTGCATTTCCTGCTCGATGCGCTCAAGGTCCTCACTCGCAATGGGCGCGGAAAACTCGAAATCGTAATAAAAGCCGTTGTCAATAGCCGGGCCGATGGCCAGCTTTGCATCGGGATACAGATGCTTGACCGCCTGCGCCATAACATGGCTTGCCGTATGGCGCATAACATGAAGATAGTCCTTCTCATTCTTTTTGGTCACTATTTCCAGTCTGCAATCTCCGTCAATGACCGTCTCTGCGTCCCTGTATTCGCCGTCTATTTTTACCGCAACGGCGTTCGCAGCCAGACCTTCGCTTATGTCGCGCGCCGCCTGCAGTGCTGTAACCGCCTGCTGATATTCCCTTTGGCTTCCGTCGGGCAATGAAATTATAATGCTCATAATCTTCCTCCGTTATAATTTAATAAAAGATATAATTTAATAAAAAAGCTTCCGCCCCATAAAGGGACGAAAGCTACCGCTTCGTGGTTCCACCCAATTTGCTGCTCAAAAATGCTTAACGCACATTAACGATATCAATCGTGAGGCGGTAATCCATGCTCTGCACTGTGCGGTTGCACCCACCCCGCACTCTCTGAAAATGCTTTGAGCATGAATCTTCTCAGTCATTTTGATCTACGCCTATATTATAAAACAAAAAGCACCGTTGTCAAGCGTTATTTGAATATGTTCTCCCCGAACCTGTAATAGACGCACGGAATATTCGAGTTGAAAATTCTCCGTTTACTGCTGCTCTTTGCAAAAAATACATCCTCCAGTCCGGTCTCTGGAGTAAGCACGCCTACGCTCCACAGCTGCTCCAACAGCCTGGAAACCACGGCGGAGAAATCATGCATAAGCTCAAAAGCCGACTGCTTATCCAGAATGCGTTCTCCGTAAGGGGGATTGGTAACCAAGCGGCCGCAGAACTGATAAGGCTCCCAACTGCGCGCATCGGCACAGGAAACCTTCAGCGCGTCCGCTACTCCCGCCCTGCCGGCATGAAACGCCGTCATTTCCGTCATGGCCCGGTCAATATCCCCGCAGAGTATCTCCTCATGCCCGGTTGTCTCACAGTCAAACGCCGCCGCCTTCTGACGTTCAAACTCCTTTGCGCACCATCTGTACCCCTGAGCCAGAAAATTCCGGCTGCGTCCCGGCGCAATTCTGCGCGCTATCATGGCGCCCTCTATTGGTATTGTCCCGCTGCCGCAGAACGGGTCAAGCAGGGTCTGAGTGCCGTCGTAGCCCGCAAGCAGCAGCAATGCGGCGGCCAGCGTTTCCCTCAGCGGAGCTTCGGAGCTGTGCAGGCGATATCCGCGCTTGTGCAAGCCTTCGCCGCAAAGGTCAACCGACACCGTTGCGATATTGTCCGCAACGGAGATAAGAATGCTCACCGCAGGGCCGTTTTCCGGGAATACAGCGCTGCGGCACCGGCGCTGCATTGACGTTATAACGGCTTTTTTACCGATGCTCTGCACATCGCGCTGTGACATAAGCCTGCTTCGGACGCATCTTGCATCCACGCAGATACGGCTGTTTCTCTCAAGATACAGCGGCCAGTCTATACAGGCTACTCCCTCAAACAGCTCATCAAAGCTCTCCGCCTTAAAGCTGTCCAGCAGCAGGCTTACTCTGTCCGCGCTGCGCAGCCATACGCACGCACGGGCTGCGCCTTCAATGTCCGAGGTGAATATTACCCGGTTATTCCGGCATGTTACGTCGGAAAAGCCCAGTGAGCGCAGTTCGTCAGCCACCACGCCCTCCAGTGCAAACGCCGCCGATGCGATAAATTTCATTTGTTTTTCCTGCCCAGCATAAGTATTTTGATTACAATTATTATACACGATATGCCCGATATGGGATAGATATATTTTACGATGCTTTTAAGCGGAAGCAGCGACAGCAGCACAGCGGCAAACGCAGCGGCAAAAAGCCTCGCTTTGGAGTGATTAAACGCAAACATTCCGGCAATATATGTTGTGGCCGCCGCACCGAAAAGACCTACCGAATACAGCGTTCCCGTCCAAACGGATATCCCCGCAGCAACGCTTAGCACCGGGAGCGCCGCATCCTGAGGAGCCGCCGATACTATAAGAGCTATAACCGTAATGATAATAAAACAAAAGACTGCAAAAAGCGCTAGTGCTTTCTTTAAGCACCTGCCCGCCCCAGCGCTCAGCGCGCAGCAAAGCGGTATTGCAAGCGCCGTGTTATACGCCGCATACGGGAAAAACGCCCCTACCGGCGCCGGCTCCTGCCCAAGACCGGCGCCGGATAACGGCAAGACAGCCGCTATAAAAACAACTATTGCGGGTATGGCAATGAAATTGACCCATTTGAGCCATTTCACGCCGTGCATTGCAAGAAAGCTTCCCGCC
>JAQXIQ010000086.1 GCA_029007865.1 Bacillota bacterium | reverse complement strand
CAATGAATATCATTATATAAAAAAACTACCCGAAAAGAATTTGTTCTCTCACCTTCGGGTAGTTTTGTTTTATACCGTTACAGACAGGGGATCTGTGTGCCGGATTCCTATTAGGTTTTAGACAACCGTCCTTATGGATCCTGCCGGCTTTCTGCGCTTTTTGACCTAAGCCATGCGCCGCGCTGTCAAGCCGTGAGCCGCGCTGTCAAGCCGTGCGCCGCGCTGTCAAGCCGTGCGCTGCGCTGTCAGGCCATGCGCCGCGCTGTCAGGCCGCGCGCCGAACCGTCAGGCCATGCTGTGATTGCTTAAAATCAGAAGCCGTTTTGACCGGTTTACGGGCGCGGCGGAAAAAGCCGGTGCATTTTCCCGCTCAGTCCATTCCGATTATGCTCCGGATACGGGCGGCGTCCACGTCGCGCACCGATATACCGTCCTTTACCGCTATGGCGGCGGCTACTCCGGCGGCCTGACCGGTGGCCATACAGTCGCCGGTGACACGGTAGGAACCGTTGCTCTCGTATGTACCGCTTATGCAGCGACCGCCCAGCAGCAGACCGTCGCGGTTGACCGGCACCAGGCAGCGGTAAGGTATCTGATAAGGAGCTTTAAGGTAAATGTTGTCCTGCTCGTTTTTATCCGGAAGATGCAGATCCATGGCAAAATTAACATTGCAGATGGCGTCCGGGAACTGCGTGCCCTCCACGCATTCCTGACAGGTCAGGACATGCAGGCCGTGAATGTGACGGGTTTCGCGCACGCCGGTCTGGGGGGCGATGGAAATAAGCTGTATGTCCTTGAACATGGGGACATAGGTTTTAAGGTAATTGACAATGCTGTGTATTTCACGGCGGGATTCCAGCTCTGCTTCGCTGAAGGCCTTTGCGTCTGTGGGCGGCTTTTTGCGTACATGGTTCCACATTACGACGCAGCGGTCGGAATTGGGCAGCTGCAGAATAAACGGGCGCTTATAGGAGAAGGGGAACTCCACACCGCATTTTTCCGCGGCTTCCATGACGATATCATGGACATGATAGGGGTGCTCCTGGCGGAACTTGATGCCCCCTATCATAAACATGCAGGTAACGGGCTGGCAAAGGTTGTCGCTTTCTCTGCCCATGGTAAACGGCACGCCTGCCGCGGCGGCGACATCGCCGTCTCCGGTGCAGTCGATAACCACCTTGGAGCGGATTATGCTGCGGCCGGATTTGTTCTGCACGATTACTCCGGCAACCTTATCCCCCTCAAGATACGCTCCTGCCAGAAAGGTGTGGAACAGTATCTCGCAGCCGGACCCGGTCACCATATCGTCCAGCACTTTTTTCATTATTTCAAAGTCAAAGGCGATGTCGTAATAGCCGCCCCAGCCTCCGCGCTTTTTAACCTCATCCACTATTTCGCGCACAATGTACTGCTTGTTCTCAAAGTCAAACAGCGGGATAATGAAGCCTGCGGACCACATTCCGCCCAAAAAACCGTAGCGCTCCACCAACAGGGTTTTTGCGCCGTTTCGCGCCGCGGCTATTGCGGCACAGACGCCGGCAGGGCCCGCGCCCACTACAACAACATCATAGCTGCCGGAAACCGGAGTCTCCAGCGATTCCTTTATGTATTCCATGTTTTGCTCCTTTTGCAATCAGATATTTGGCAGGTAAAGTGCTCATTACTCATATTGTAAATGCTCAAAGGGGGGATGTCAATATTTTTTTGCCGGATAAAGAGTTTGTGAAAAACCGTTTTTATTGCTAAGGAGGTACAATTGTGATAGAATAAGATTGATGTGCGGTTTGTGCTTTCGCTACCGGCGGGCGTAATGATAAAAAGCACCGCGAGCAGGACAATAAGCTGACAAACGGAACATATTGCGCGGGCCGTTACCGCAAACGGAAAAGGTTTAGAATGAAAAAGCTTTTAAGATTTATAAAGGAATATAAAAAGCAGGCACTGGCCGCCCCGGCATTCAAGCTGCTGGAGGCTTCCTTTGAGCTGCTTGTGCCCATTGTGGTGGCGGACATAATAGATAACGGCATAGCGGCGGGCGATACCGGATATATTGCGGGCAGGTGTCTGCTGCTGGTGGCGTTGGGCGTCATCGGGCTTGCCAGCACCGTGGCGGCGCAGTATTTTGCCGCAAAAGCCAGCGCGGGATTTGTCAGGGCGATAAGGGATGAACTGTTTGCGCACATAAACAGGCTGTCCTTTGCCCAGACCGACAGGATAGGCGCCTCCACCCTTATAACGCGCATGACCAGCGACGCCAACCAGGTGCAGACCGGGGTAAACCTTACCCTGCGTCTGCTGCTGCGCTCTCCGTTTATAGTGATAGGCGCCGCAATCATGGCCTTTACTGTGGACGCTTCGGCAGCCCTTATTTTTGTTGCGGTAATACCTCTGCTGGCGCTTGTGATATTTGCCATTATGCTGCTGTGCATTCCGATGTATAAAAAAGTGCAGCAGAGGCTGGACGGCGTTGTGCTCTCCATCAGGGAGAACCTCAGCGGCGTGCGCGTGCTGCGGGCGTTTTGCTTAGAGGAGCAGCAGAAGCGCGAGTTCGGAAATAAGAATAATGAGCTTGCACGGCATCAAAGAAAGACGGGCCGGATAGCGGCGCTGCTCAATCCGTTAACCTTTGTGATAATAAACCTGGGTATAGTGTGGCTGATATACACCGGGGCTCTGCGCGTTTCGGCAGGGCTGCTTACGCAGGGTGCGGTGATTGCGCTTTATAACTATATGTCGCAGATCCTGACCGAGCTCATCAAGTTTGCCAACCTTATAATAAACATTACCAAATCCCTTGCAAGCGCCAGGCGGATTGAGGCGGTGCTGGAGACCCGGCCGGAGCAGAGCAGCTCCGAAACGGAATGCACTCCGCAGTGTCCCGCTGCGGCGGTGGAGTTTGAGCATGTCACGGTCAGATACGGGAAAAGCCGGGAGGAGAGGCATGAGGCGGCATTAAAGGATATAAGCTTCAGCGTGCACAAGGGTGAGAAGGTAGGGATCATCGGCCCTACCGGAAGCGGCAAGACCACCCTTATCAGCCTTATCCCGCGCTTTTATGACTGCACAGAGGGAACGGTAAGGGTAAACGGAGAGCCGGTGGAGAACTATCCGCAGAAGCAGCTTACCGATATGATAGCGCTGGTGCCGCAAAAGGCGGTGCTGTTCAGCGGGACGGTAAGAGAAAACCTACAATGGGGGCGCAATGACGCGGATGATGCGGCCATGATGAGGGCGCTGGAGCTTGCCTGTGCCGACGGTTTCGTAAAGGAAAAGGGCGGGCTGGACTTTGTTCTCACTGCGGGGGGCAGGAACCTTTCCGGCGGACAGCGACAGCGGCTTACCATAGCGCGTGCAATCGTAAGGGGAGCGGAAATACTTATACTGGACGATGCTTATTCGGCGCTGGACAACCTGACGGATACCAGGGTGCGCAGCGGGATAAACGGGCTGGGCGCCACCGTCTTTACGGTATCGCAGCGCACCCGCAGCGTCCGGGACTGCGATAAAATACTGGTGCTGGACAACGGCGAGCTGGTGGGACAGGGCGACCACGAGTCGCTGCTTGCAAGCTGCCCGGTATATCGGGAAATACACCTGTCACAGGAGGCGGAGAGCTGATGAAAAACCGCAATAAAACCGCTGCATGGCGCCCCGCCCTCAGATATATAGGCGCATACAAGCCCCTGCTTGCGTTATCGCTGCTGCTGTCCGCCCTGTCCGTGGCGGCAACGCTGTATATACCGATACTGATAGGCGACGCAATAGATATGATGCTGCAGCACGATACAACCGGGATCATAACCGGCAAGCTGATACCGGCGGTGCTTTTGGCGTGCATAGGGGGCGCTGCGGGCTGGCTTACCGGGGTTATGAATAACCGGATATGCTATAATGTGGTGCGCAATGCCCGCGCCGAGGCTTTTGAACACCTGCAGGAGGTGCCGCTTGCTTATATCGATTCCCGCGAGCGCGGCGATATAATCAGCCGTATAACCACCGATGCGGAGCAGATGGGGGACGGTCTGTTGCTTGGCTTTACTCAGCTGTTCAGCGGTGTGCTTACCGTGGCCGGCACTCTGGGGCTTATGTTGGCGCTGGAGCCTGTGATAGCTGCGGCGGTGGCCGTGCTTACTCCGATGTCACTTCTGATAGCGCGCTTTATCGCAAAGCGCACGCACTCCATGTTTTTGCGCCAGTCTGCCGCGCGTGCGGAGCAGACGGCTTTTACCGAGGAAATACTGACAAACCGCAAGGTGGTGGCGGCGTTTTCGCGGCAGGAGGAATCCTGCAGGCGCTTTTCGGAGTTGAACCGTGAGGTGGAGGCGACCTCAGGCAGGGCGGCGTTTTTCTCTTCGCTTGTAAACCCGTCCACAAGGTTTGTAAATGCCATAGTTTACGCGGCGGTGGCGTTTATCGGAGCCGTTGCGGCCAAAAACGGCGCCATAACGGTGGGGCTGCTGTCCTGCTTTCTCAGCTATGCCAACCAGTATGCCAAGCCCTTTAACGAGATATCGTCGGTAATAACCGAGCTGCAGAATGCCCTTGCGTGCGCTTCCCGCCTTTTTGAACTGACAAGCGCGCCCGTTATGAGCGCGGACGGAGAGCGGGAACTGCACGGGGACAGCGGGGTGCGCCTGGAGCATGTCAGCTTCAGCTACGTGCCGCAGCGGCCTCTTATAAGGGATTTTTCCCTGAACGTGCCCAAGGGCAGCCGTGTTGCCATAGTAGGGCCCACAGGCTGCGGCAAAACCACGGTGATAAACCTGCTGATGCGCTTTTATGATCCGCAGAGCGGACGGATACTGATGGGCGGGACGGATATAAAGGATATTACGCGCCGGTCCCTGCGGCATAATTACGGCATGGTTCTGCAGGATACCTGGCTTTGCACCGGCACGGTAAGGCAGAATATAGCCCTGGGGAGGCCGGACGCGTCGGACAGCGAGATAGAAGCGGCGGCAAGGTTTGCCCATGCCCATGAGTTCATAGTCAAGCTGCCGCAGGGCTATGATACCGTAGTCAGCGACGATGACAGCATTTCGCAGGGGCAGAAGCAGCTGCTTTGCATAAGCCGTGTTGCGCTGTGCCTGCCTCCCATGCTTATACTGGATGAGGCCACCAGCAGTATTGATACGCGCACCGAGATGAAGATTCAGGATGCCTTTGCCCGCATGATGCAGGGGCGCACCAGCTTTATTGTGGCGCACAGACTCTCCACTATAAGAAATGCAGACATAATACTGGTAATGAAGGACGGAAATATAGTGGAGCAGGGCACTCACGAGCAACTGCTGAAGAGCCGGGGCTTTTATTACAGACTGTATAATTCTTAAGCGCACCGCAATGGCCGGAGCGGCACGGCAATAATGCTTGCCGCACCGCTGCCCGGTACAAAGCCCGTGCCGTCCGCTAAAGGTCCAGACGGGCAAAGCGGCGCCTTGACAAATGCGCGGCAAGAGCGGTAAGGAGCGCAAACAGCACGGCTCCGGCCGCAAGCAGGAGCAGCTTTTCCGTCATAAATGCCGGGTCGGGCGTGTCCAGACGGTCACAGAAGAACGGCAGAGTTGCGGCGGCGGCTTCGGCCGCGCCTATAAACAGGAAGGTCACGATGCAGCCGCGCAGAAAGGGCATTCCTATCCTGTCCGGATTTTTGTAGTAGCCGGTAAAGAACACCAGGTTGAACAGCCCCAGCATGATAAAGGACATGCCGAACAGCGCGGTATTTGCGTCCATGCCCGCCATGTTGGCGCCTCCTATGGCGCTGCGCAGCACGGCAAACGGGACGGCAACGGCCATCTGGGCAAGCTCCGCGATTACGGCAAGAGCAATGCGCGCATTTACAATATCGGTCTTTCTGACCGGAAGCATCGCCGAGAATACGATGTCTTTGTTTTCCCGCCCGGTAAGACAGGTGAAGAATATTCCCAGTGTGGTGTAAAAGAAAACAACGTAATACGGATAGTTGGGTATAAGCAGCATACCGGACAGCAGCAGGAACAGTATGCAAGTCGGATGCAGTGCCAGACGCAGATCCTTTTTAAGCAGTTTTAACATTCGGAAACCTCCTTAAAGGCGTCGCCCGGAATTCCGTCGGCTTCGGGCACGGAGTTTTGCTTTTCCAGATGCACCATTATATCGTCCAGGGATGCGGGTGCTGCCTGCGGGAAAAGGTGAAAGCTATCCCTGCCGATAAGGGCGCTTATCCCGTGCTTTGCCGGCTTTGCGCCGATGAGTATATCCTCGTTGCCTGCCGCCTCCGCAGTATCGAGCAAAACCGTGCGGTAGCCGTCTACAAATGCCTGCAGCTCTGATTCCGCGGCTATGCGCCCGTTTCGGATGTATATGATGTCGTCGGCGCATTTGTCCAGGTCGTCCGTGATATGAGTGGAGAACAGGATGGTCTTGCCGCTTCTGGACAGTGACAGAAATATGTCGGACAGCTCGTCGCGGGATATCGGGTCCAGGCCGCTTGTGGGCTCGTCCAGAAGCAGAAGGGCTGCGCCGTGCGAAAGGGCAAGGGCAAGCGAGTATTTTATTTTCATGCCCTGAGACAGCTGGGATGGCGTCTTCCCGTGGTCAAGGTCAAAGAGCTTCATGTACCGGGAGTATGCGGTTTCGTCCCATGTGGGGTAAAAGCCGCGTACGGCATCGGTTATGGCGCTTAGCTTTTTTCGGGGATAAAAATCCGCGCCGCCCGAGACAAAGCCTACCATGCCTCGGGTCTTGGCCTCTCCGAAGCCGGAATTGCCGAAAAAGCGTATCTCTCCGCCGTCGGGATGCACAAGATCCAGCAGGGCTTTAAGCGTGGTGGTCTTGCCCGCTCCGTTACGCCCTATAAAGCCGGTTATTTTGCCCGGACGCAGTGAGAAGGAGACATCCTTTAAGCTGAATGAGGGATAGCTTTTACAAAGCCCTCTTACCTCAAGTACGCTGTTATAAGGTGCAGTCATGCTTTCTCCTCCTCTGCGGCTGCTTTGCCGTCAAATATTGAGGCAAACAACGTGCTGAAGGCCGATTTGGGCGGTATGGCGATGCCCTGGCGCTTGTCAGCCAGCAGCATAAGAGTGTCCCCCGGCGCTATTCCAAACAGGTCGCGCGCCTCCTTGGGGATGACTATCTGCCCCTTTTCTCCGACCTTTACGGTCCATGCGTATTTACCCATAGGTCCGTTCATAATAATTACCTCCGCGTTTATATCGGTTTTACCGGTATGAAAAGTATGATTTGTATTACTTAGGGTAATTTTATCATGCATAACACGGGCTGTCAAGCTCCGCCGCGTTATGCCAGAATGCCGGCGCGCAAAAAACACAAAAATACATCTTGACTCTCCCGTTAGAGCAGGGTATATGATCATATCAGGAGGTGCGGATATGTTAAAGATCGGTGAGTTTTCAAAGCTTTCCATGCTGACAGTAAAAACGCTGAGGTTTTATGAAAAAGAAGGGCTGCTGATGCCGGCGCAGGTGGATAAATGGACGGGCTACCGCTTTTATAATACCCGCCAGCTGCAGACCGCCGCCGAAATAAAGGCACTTAGACAACTGGACTTTTCGGTAGAGGAAATAAAAATGTATCTGGGCGGCAGACCCATAACGGAGGCTTTGAAGGAAAAGGGGGAGGAATTAAGGGCAAAACAAGCCGAAATTGCACATAAGCTCTCCATAATACGATGTTTATCGGAGGATGAAGGAATGAGCATAAAAGCGGTAATAAAGGAAATACCGGAAACCGTCGTATACAGCTATGAAAAGGTGCTGGCGGATTACGGAGAGGTAACGGCAATGGTGCTGGAGTCGGCGCAGGAGTGCAGGAGGCTGAATCCGGGAATAGAATGCGCCAAGCCGGACTACTGTTTCTGCGAATATCTGGACGGAGAGTACAGGGAAACAAACATCCGGGCAAGATATTCGCAGGCGGTTACAAAGGCGGGCAAGGGCAGCGACAGGATCTTCTTCCGCACATTGCCCGCAACAAAGGCGATATGCGTTTATCATAAGGGCCCGTACGACCGTCTGGGCGAGGCGTACGCTTATATAATGAAATATGCCTCGGACAACGGATATAAGATATCCGGCTTCCCCAGGGAATGCTATATAGACGGAGTCTGGAACAAGGACAACGCCGAGGACTGGCTTACCGAGATACAGCTCCCCGTAGAGGGATGACCCGGCGCGGCCGCAGGCTGCGGTGCGGCAGGACAAGTCCTTAAACAGCGCATAAAGAAATGCGCCGCGCAAAAGCAAATACTTTTGCGCGGCGCTTTTTGCCGTAAGCATGGGTAAAGACCTTGGCCATGCCGGCGCAGTATCTCCGCTCAGCAGAAGCGTTAATGCCTGCCCGGCCTGAAGGCCTGCTTCATCAGTCCGTGGCGGATGCAGTAAATATAAAGCGTGCCCGCGCTGCGCAGAGGCATAACCGTTTCGCATCCGCCCTCGGGGTAGAGCTTTACAAACTGCATTCTGTCCTGCGTTACAAATGCCGCAAACGATATATAGTGGGCTTTGGTCATATCGTGAGAGAGGGACAAAAAGTATTCGTCCTGGGTCTGCTGAATGCTTATGCGGTGGTCTTCATCGGTATCCTTGGCTTCAAGAGGAGTCAGGGCGGTGCCGCAGCAGCTTATCGCGGCGTCGCCGCTTGCGTATATTATATTGCCGCATACGGGGCAGACCCGGAACGCGGAGCGCAGCAGGTTGCAGGAAACATTTCGGTTTTCTATGTGCCGCCCGGTCATCAGCTCGGACACCGATACACCCAGAGCCGCAGACAGGGGCTCCAGCAGTGAAATATCCGGCAGACCCTTGGCGTTTTCCCATTTTGATACGGCCTTGCCGCTTACCCCTATCAGAGCCGCAAGCCCGGCCTGCGTAAGACCTCTTTTTTGCGCAGCAGTCTGACGGCTGCGCCAACCGTGTAATTATCCATAGTCCATCCTTTCCCGAGACGCATTTTTGCATCCGCGCCGGTCATTTACGGATAGATTATAACAATTATCCGCCTGATAAGCAATCCACACTGCGTAGAACGGGACTACTTTTATGCGGAATGCAAGGTATCTGTTGCAACCGGTGGAGATTTGTGTTAAACTATAATAAATCGGAGATATTCCGGCATCGGGAGGAAAGTTTTATGAAAACCGAGGATTTTATAAAGCTGCTTTTTGACAGGGCGGACGCCGCAGGGCTTACCGAATACGAGGTGTACTGCTCGTCTGGCAAGAGCTTTTTTGTAAATGTTCAAAACGGAGAGCCGGAAAAATACACCGTAAACAGCTTTACCGGAATATCCTTCAGGGCAAAGCAGGACGGACGCATCGGTTATTGCTCCACCACGGCCGCCGAGCCGGAGCTTGCGGACTTTCTGGTGCGCGGAGTGCTGGAAAACCTCTCGGTGCTGACCGGCACGGACGAGCAGTTCATCTTTGAGGGCTCAAAGCACTACGAAGAAGTAAACGGCTATTCCGCGGAGCTTGCCGCTCTCAGCGATGCCGAAAAAATAGACTATGCGCGGCGCATTGAAAAGGCGGCAATGCAGCAGGAGGGCATCGTGCGAGTTATGCACGCGGCGGTGGCCTACGGCGAGGGCGAGGTTTATATTTCCAATTCCAAAGGGCTCAACCTGCACAGCCGCGACAACTACATATATGCATATTGTATTCCCATAGCCTCCGACGGGAAAAGCGCAAACAACGGCATGGCGTATGCCTTTGCCACCTCGGCGGACGGTATAGAGCCGGAAAAGCTGGCTGCGGAGGCCGCGGAGAAGGCCCTTGCGGGGCTGCATCCGGACAAGGTCAAAACCGGCAGCTATAAGGCGATATTCAGCGGCGAGACCATGGGGGACTTGCTTGCGACATTTTCCTCCGTATTCAGCGCCGATGCTGCGCAAAAGGGGATAAGTCTGCTTGCGGGCAAGGAAAACACGGTTATAGCCAGCTCTGCGGTAACCCTGCGCGACGACCCGCTGTCCCCGCTTGCTCCTCTGCGCTCCGCCTTTGACGACGAGGGCGTAGCCACAAAAAGCAAGGCGGTAATAGACAAAGGCGTGCTTACAACTCTGCTGCACAACCTCAAGACCGCGCACAAGGCGGGCACGGAAAGCACCGGAAACGGCAGCAAGGCCGGGTATGCCTCCAGCGTTTCCGTTTCTCCGCGGTGCTTCTTTATTGAACCCTCCGATATTACGCAACAGCAGCTGTTTGCCCGCATGGGGGACGGGCTTTATATAACCGAGCTTAACGGACTGCACAGCGGTGCCAACCCGGCAAGCGGCGATTTTTCGCTCAGCGCCAAGGGCTATACGGTTTGCGGCGGCAAAAAAGAGCGCGCCATAGCGGATTTTACGGTAACGGGCAATTTCTATTCGCTGCTTAAGGATATAGAGGCAGTATCCTCGGTTATAACATGGGGTCTGCCTCCGGAAACCGGCTCACCCGATGTTATGGTGAGCAGCCTGATGGTTTCGGGAGAGTAAAAGCCTACACTGTCTAAGGGCGTCCGGAGGCGAAAGCCGAGGGCGCTTTTTGTATTCCGGGGCAAACGGCGGTTTTTTTGGTGAATTATATTGTAATACTGCGGCGGTTGTGGTATAATACAAAAAATCAATGTTTTCCGGAAAGGATGATATATTTATGATAGCCATAGGCTCTGATCACGGCGGTTACGCTCTAAAGGTACACGTTATTAAATATTTGCAGGAAAAAGGACTGGAATACAAGGATTACGGATGCTTTGACACCTCCAGCGTGGATTATCCGGACTTTGCTCTGCCGGTTGCCGAGGCGGTGGCGTCGGGCGAAGCGGAAAAGGGGATAATTATATGCGGCACCGGTATCGGAGTGAGCATCGTGGCAAACAAGGTCAAGGGAGTCCGTGCGGCGCTGTGCTCCGACTGCTTCAGCGCTCAGGCCACGCGGGAGCATAACGACAGCAATGTGCTGACATTCGGTGAGCGCGTGCTGGGCCCCGGGCTTGCCCTTAAAATAGTGGATATTTGGCTCAATACTCCGTTTTCTCAGGACTCCAGACATATAAGAAGGATAGACAAGATATCCGCTGTCGAGGAAAAATACTTCAAATAATGCTTTTTGGCCGGCAGCCGGCTTTACAACAGATAAATTTTATAACGAAAGGAGCCGTGCCTTGGGATAAGGGCGCGGCGCGGTAAAGGTATGTCAACACTACATGTAATGGATCATCCGCTCATTCAGCACAAACTGTCCATGATAAGGGACGAGAACACCAGCGCAAAGGACTTCAGGGAGCTTATAAATGAGGTGGCGCTTCTTACGGCTTACGAGGTCACAAGGGATCTTCCCCTGCAGAGCAGAACAATCAAAACCCCTATATGCCAGACTGAGGGCAAATTCCTCTCGGGCAGAATGATAGCGGTAGTGCCGGTGCTGCGTGCGGGACTTGGCATGGTGGAGGGAATACTTACACTTATGCCGGCGGCTAAAGTGGGGCATATCGGCCTTTACCGCGACCCCGAGACGCTGGAGCCGGTAGAGTATTACTGCAAGCTGCCGGTGGATATCGAACAGAGAGAGGTTATAGTGGTGGATCCCATGCTGGCCACCGGAGGCAGCGCAGCGGCGGCTATAGGCTTTATCAAAAAGCGCGGCTGCAAGAGGATAAAGCTTATGAACCTTATAGCGGCTCCGGAGGGAGTTAAGTTTGTGCAGGAGGCGCATCCGGATGTGGATATATTCGTGGCGGCACTGGACGAAAAGCTCAATGAACACGGATATATTGTGCCGGGACTCGGAGACGCGGGAGACAGGCTTTTCGGTACAAAATAGTATTCGTAACGATTATTTCGTGCCGGAATCGCAGGTTTTGTATTGATTACGCCCGTATGCGCAAAGCTGCGCCGTAAGGCACAGCGCAATCATTGTCGCCCGATAAAGCCGCAGGCAACGGGCTACGCAAGTACCATAAAGCCGCAGGCAACGGGATACGCAAGTCCCATAAAGCCGGACGGCGGCTGCTGTGATTAAGGAACTGCGGCGATTAAGGAAAGGTTTTTATAAATATGCTGAAACTTGGAATACAACTTTATGCGGTAAGAGATCATTTTTTCAAGGATATGGCCGGAACGCTGGCTCAGCTTAAAAAAATCGGATATGACGAGGTGGAGGGGTTCTGGATATATCCCTGCCGCGCGGCGGAGCTGGATGCAATGCTAAAGGATAACGGGCTCACCATGTGCGGCTGGCATACCGGGCTTGACCATCTTGAGGGGGACAAGCTGTTTGCCACCCTGGAGTATCACGACAGGATCGGCAACAAAATACTCGGGCTCAACGCCGGAGCCGATATGCTGGACACGCCGGACAAGGTTAAGCAATTGCGGGATCGCATGATAGCCGTACAGGAGAACATATCCAAATACGGCTTTACTCTGGAATACCACAATCACTGGTGGGAGTTTGAGGGCAGCGTGCCGTACAACGCCCTTATGGATGACAGCCCTGTTTTTGCGCAGCTTGATACCGGCAATGCGCTCAAGGGCGGAGTTAACGCTATGGATTACTTCCGGCGTCATGAGGGACGCCATATTGCGGTGCATGCCAAGCCGTACAGCTTGCAGAAGGGCTTTGACTGCATCATAGGCCAGGACGACGTGCCCTGGAAGGAAATAATAGCCTATTGCCGCGAAAAAGGTATAGAGCATGTCACCGTGGAATACGAACAGCAAACAGGGCAGATGGAGCTTGCCAAGAGCAATTTTGACGCACTGAAGGCGCTGCTCGGTAATTAAATATCGGAATTTGGTTTTCGGGAGCATAAGTGATGAAGAAAAATAAGGTCATGGCGATATGGGCGGTTATAGCGGTGCTGGGGGTTGTGTTCTGCGGCTGTGACGCTGTTGAGACGGGCACGGGCGGAGCGGAGCATACCGGGGGAGCGGTATATATAACCGAGGTTGTAAGCAAGAACCAGAGCGTGCTTGCCGATGAGGACGGGGATTACAGCGATTATATCGAGCTGTACAATTCCTCGTCGGGACGAGTGGCGCTGAAGGGGTACTATCTCTCGGACAGCGAGAACAACCCGCAGAAGTGGGCGCTGCCCAACATATATATAGAGGCCAGAAGCTATCTTATCATCTTTGCATCGGGCAAGAACCGCAGCAAGGATGGGTATTATCACACCAACTTTGCCCTGTCGGCGTCGGCTGGGGAGACGGTAACGCTGGTGGGCAGCGACGGGAGCTATGCCAGCAAGCTGACCCTGACGGCGTGCCCCATGGCGGATATAGCCTACGGCATGGTGCAGGAGGGCAGCGACGAGGGCAAATATATGTGGTTTGCGCAGCCCAGCCCGGGGCAGAAGAACAGCGGCAGCTATGCGCCAAGCATAGATGAGCTGGAGTTTGACACGGTGGATATACTGATAAACGAGTATGTAATAAAGAACGAAACGGTAATATACGACCGGGACGGGGATTACAGCGACTTTATAGAGCTGTACAATCCGGGCAGCGAGGCGGTGGAGCTGAGCGGAATGTATCTCTCGGACGATCCGGCTGACCCGGGCAAATGGCGGATACCCGAAGGGGTAAGCATAGAGGCCGGCGGATATATTATAATATATGCCTCGGGCAAGGACAAAAAGACGGACAGCGAGGTGCACGCAAGCTTTAAGCTGTCCTCGACGGACGGTGGCATAGTGCTGTCGGACAGCAGACTCAGGCGTATAGACTCGGTGCCGATGGTGGCACTGGAGGCCAATGTGGCATACGGACGCGCGGAGGACGGCTCGTGGAAATACTTCCCCAGGCCTACGCCGGGCGCGGCCAACAGCACGCCGTCGTTTGAGACGCTGTCGGCAAGCCGTACACCGGGCGAGGTGTATATAGAAGAGGTAAGCGCAACTCCGCCCGGGAGCAGCAGCAACAATTATGACTATATAACGCTGTACAACAGCACGGACAAGCCCGTAAGCCTGGCAGGCTGCGGGCTTGCTAAATCACAGGACAAGAAATACGA
>JAQXIQ010000085.1 GCA_029007865.1 Bacillota bacterium | reverse complement strand
GGCTGATGCTGAGTGATATTGTGCTTCGCACAGTTAAATAGGCGAATATAATATAACTGAAACCGTGAGGTTTCAATAAAACTTTTACGAAGTAAAAATAAAACTCTGCACGAAGTGCAGAATAAAACCCTAAAATCGAGATTTTTAACATTGTTCTTTTTTGAACACCCATCACATTAAAAAAGCACGCCTCGCCGTGCTTTTTTCAACGCAATATATCCCTTGCGGGATTTGTGAAATGCCCTTCGGGTGTGAAATACGGCTTGCCATGTGAAATGCCTGCAGGTTTGGGGGATTTTACGGTATACAAAACTTCGCTTTAATGATACAAAGCGTCACGCTTTGATGATGTGCTTTAATTGCGCTTCTGCTTGCAGGCAGCTTCTAGCCCTAAGAGCATTCAACAACAGCGATAGAAAAGCGCGGCCGTTTTGAAATAAACCGCCGCGCTTTTTATGTGCTTTTCAGGCATAGCCTTACTTTCTGGTATAGGTATTGGGTCCGATTGTCAGAGTGTTTCCATTAACGGAAAAGTCGGCATTATCAAACAGCTTTACCTCAAGACCATTAATATCGGTAACAAGGGTTATATAGCTGTCGGATATGGTATAGGTGCCGATTGCATATTCGGCGCCACATGTACAGGTCTCTTCAAATGTACCGTCGGCCTTGAATGTATAAGTTACCGTTTCGTCGGCTTCTTCACCCTCCCAGGTGCCCACAATGCTGTTATCAAATGTGCCGCTCCCAGGGGTGTTTGTGCTGCCGGCAGGTGCATTTGTATTGCCGCTCGGGCCGGCGCAACCCACAAAAAGCAAGGCCAATACCAGCAGTGCCAGTGATAAAGAAACAACTTTTTTCATATGTAATACCTCTTTTGAAATAAATACTATATCTCGGAAAAGCCGAGAACCGCAAAAGCAGCATAGCAACCGCCTTTACGCAGCGCATTATAGTATAACTCGGCAAGCCGCGCAATATTTTTCAGAAAAATCATTTTCATTATCTATACAGGGTTACCGTTCCTGCACTTTTGTGCGCAATAATGAATAAAATACGGCATCAGGCGCAAATAGATATAAATAATTTGATAAATAATAAAAGCGGTGTTATAATCCGGTTAAAAGCAGCCGTTTATTTCACCGCCCCGAGCCGGCACCCGGACAAATTGCCGGACACAACAGAATTATACGGAAACAGCCCATTTTTCGGGCAAACCGGGCTAAGCAACAAAACCGTTCCACGAAATAACCCGGACTAAACAACAAAACCGGACTAAATAACTAAATAATTACGGAGGCATACTTTATGTGCACGGCGGCAACTTACAAAACAAAGGATTTCTATTTCGGAAGAACACTGGACTACGAATTTTCCTACGGCGACGAAGTAACGGTGACGCCGCGGAATTTCCCGCTGCGCTTCAGAAACGGCGAGGTCATAGATAACCACTACGGCATAATCGGTATGGCATATATCGCGCAGAACCATCCGCTATATTACGACGCCGTCAATGAAGCCGGGCTCTGCATTGCCGGGCTTAACTTTGTGGGCAACGCATGCTACGGCAAACCGATTCAGGGCAAAGACAATGTTGCCCAGTTTGAGTTTATCCCATGGCTGCTCTGCAAATGCGCCACGGTAAAGGAGGCCCGTCTGCTGCTGGATAACATCAACATTACCGATACCCCGTTCAGCGATGCTCTTCCGGTGGCTCAGCTGCACTGGATAATAGCGGACAAAAGCCAGGCAATAACCGTGGAATCGGTAAAGGACGGCATTCATGTTTATCCCAATCCCGTCGGAGTATTAACAAACAATCCCCCGTTTGAATTCCAGATGATGGCCCTGAACAACTATATGCATCTATCTTCAAAAAGCCCGGAAAACAGCTTTTCCGCCGACCTGTCCCTTACAGCCTACAGCCGCGGAATGGGAGGGCTGGGATTGCCGGGAGATTTGTCCTCACAGTCCAGATTTGTACGGACATCATTTGTGAAGATGAACTCCGTTTCCGGCAGCGGCGAAGCCGAAAGCGTAAGCCAGTTCTTTCATATCCTGGGCTCTGTTGACCAACAGCGCGGCTGCTGCGATGTCGGCGGCGGAAAATATGAAATAACCATATACACCTCGTGCTGCAATGCCGACAAAGGAATATACTATTACACCTGCTATGACAATCATCAGATAAACGCCGTAAATATGCAGAGCGAAAACCTGGACGGCAGCGAGCTGATAAGGTATCCTCTGATACAAAACGAGCAGATAAACTATATGAACTGACTGGCTGTGCTTTTGCGCCGCCGGACAATCCACTCACCGCCGCAGCTTTTTTGCGGCGGTTTTTTATACCCTTATTTCGCGCAGGACGGCGCGGGATAAAAACGGCGTTTCCCGTTTTTTCAGCATACCTTTCAGCGCAAACGGCGGCCGGATTACTTGCAAACAAGGCCGTCGGTTATTCTCTTGTTTTCCATGTCGATTTATGTTATAATTATACAGGAAAACATTTGAAATTATTTGAAAACCACTGTAAAAATTTGTATCGGTATCGAGCAGGCTATGGTCAGGGAATATTTGGATATAAACGTTTATGACGCGCTTCAGGAACGCTTCGAATTCATATTTAACGAATTTGACAACATTTTTGTTTCCTTCAGCGGAGGCAAGGACAGCGGACTGCTGCTTAATTTGCTCTTTGACTATAAGCGCAGGCATTATCCCGACCGCATGATAGGAGTATTTCACCAGGATTTTGAGGCGCAGTACACCGTAACCACTCAATATATCACGCGCACTTTTGCCCGTCTGGAAAACGAGGCCGAGCTTTACTGGGTATGCCTGCCCATGGCAGTGCGGACAGCGCTCAGCAGCTATGAAATGTTCTGGTATCCGTGGGACGACACCAAGCCCGATATCTGGGTGCGCCCTATGCCCTCTTACCCGTATGTGATAAATATCGACCATCCCTTCAGCCATTACCGCTACCGTATGCATCAGGAGGATCTTGCAAAGCAATTCGCGCGTTTTTACCGGGAGACGCACGGGAACGGCAAGACGGTTTGCCTGCTGGGGCTGCGCAGTGACGAATCCCTTAACCGTTACAGCGCTTTTATAAACAAAAAATACAGCTATAAAGGGCGCTGCTGGATATCACAGCAGTTTAATGGCGTCTGGAACGCTTCCCCTCTTTATGACTGGACCGTCAACGATATATGGGCAGCCAACTACAGGTTTGATTATGACTATAACGGCCTGTACGACCTCTACTACAAAGCCGGGCTCAAGCCGGACCAGATGCGCGTGGCCTCCCCCTTCAACGACTATTCCAAGGACAGTCTGAACCTGTACCGCGTAATTGACCCAGAGATATGGACAAAGCTGGTGGGCCGCGTGCAGGGGGCTAATTTCGGTGCGATATACGCCAAAACAAAAGCAATGGGCTACCGAAATATCACTCTGCCCGAGGGGCACACATGGGAATCATACACCAGGTTTTTGCTAAGCACTCTCCCACGGCGCCTTAGCAACAATTATATAAAAAAATTCAAGTCATCCATCCGGTTCTGGCATGAAACCGGAGGCGGGCTTTCCGAGGAAACCATTGCGGAACTGGAAGCAAACGGTTACCACATACGCAGAAACGGAGTTTCCAATTATACGCTGGATAAAAAGACGCGCGTGATTTTTATAGGAAAAATCCCGGACCACACGGATGACATAAAAACCAGCAAGGATATCCCAAGCTGGAAGAGAATGTGCTACTGTATCCTCAAAAACGACCACACCTGCCGCTTTATGGGCTTTGGCCTTACCCGTCAGGAGCAGAACAGGCTGGATATGATAAAGCGCAAATACGGAGGAATGCTAAATGAATAACAACAGGAAAAGCCCCGTATACAATGTAATAGCGGTACCCTTTGAGAAAGTCGTGCCCAATACCTATAACCCCAACACGGTCGCTCCGCCCGAAATGAAGCTGCTTTATGACAGCATCAAGGAGGACGGCTATACCATGCCCATAGTTTGCTATTATTCCAGGAATGACGACCTTTATGTAATAGTGGACGGCTTTCACCGCTACCGTGTTATGAAGGAAAACCCCGATATATATGAACGCGAGCACGGCATGCTGCCGGTAAGCGTAATAGATAAGCCTCTTTCCTGCCGCATGGCAAGCACGGTGCGGCACAACCGCGCACGCGGGACACACGATGTCGACCTGATGAGCAACATCATAAAGGAACTGCACGAAATCGGCCGCTCCGACGCATGGATATCCAAGCATCTGGGCATGGATAAAGATGAAATACTGAGGCTTAAACAGATTACCGGCCTTGCGGCGCTGTTTAAGGATGTTAATTTCGGGCGCGCATGGCGGCCTGCAGAGGAAAGCGATGCCGACACGCCGGACGGGGAGCCGTATGACGAACCGGACAACGAACCGGACGTGGAGCAGCTCTGACGGTTAGTGTTTACGCTTGCCCTGTGGGTATTGCCTTACCTGAGAGCAAAGCAGACGGCTGCCGCTTTTGCAAACGCATAAGCGGACAGTTAATCTCCTTTGCCGGCGTTCTACTTTTTACTCTTGGAGCTGAAAATCAGCGCATTTATATAGCCGAAAAACACGGCTGCGGCGATTCCCGCCGCGGTAGCGGTTACCCCTCCGGTAAGAATGCCCAACAAGCCCTTTTCCTTAATTCCCTTCAATACTCCCTGAAAAAGCGAATGACCGAAGCCCATAAGCGGCACCGTTGCTCCGGCCTGAGCAAATTCCGCAAACGGCTTATATATGCCCATTGCGCTCAGTATCACGCCCAAGGTTACCAGCCCCACCAGTATGCGTGAGGGAGTCAGCTTTGTTTTATCAATAATAATCTGGCATATTGCGCAGATCAGCCCGCCTACCGCAAACACCTTCAGATATGTCAGAAAAATATCCATATTTTCTCCTTTCTACAGGTGCTCTATCTGCACCGCGTGAGCAATTGCCGGAATATTGTCTCCCTGCATGGAGCTTGTAAGGCTCAGCAGCGCTCCCGTAGCAACAAACAGCACTTTTTTGTACTGTCCGCTTTTTATCATGGGTATTATATGCCCGTTCATAACGGTGGCGGAACAGCCGCATCCGCTGCCCCCCATGTGCGTGTCCTGCTCCGGCGAGAATATCATGCAGCCGCAGTCAGCCAGCTTGTCCTTACATTGCACTCCCCTCTTTAGCAGCAGATCAAACGCAATATCCTTGCCCAGTGCGCCAAGGTCACCCGTTATAACGGCGTCATAGTCCTGCGGCGAGGTGCCCGTCGCCTTGAAATGCTGATATATTGTGTCCGCAGCGGCAGGCGCCATTGCAGCCCCCATATTATTGGCATCGTTTATACCCATATCAATCACCCTGCCGAAGGTCACGGCCGTTATACCGGCCCCGGTATTTCTGCCGCCCAGATACGCCCCGCCCGTTCCGGTAACCGTCCACTGCGAGGTGGGAGTTTTCTGCGTCCCCATCTCCAACGGCATGCGATACTGACGCTCCGCCGTACAGAAATGCGAGCCCGTCATGGCGATTATTCTCTCTGCGCTTCCGCCGTCTATTAGACAGGCCGCCAGCGCCATGCTTTCCGCCATTGTGGAGCAGGCTCCGTACAGTCCGATATACGACCCCTTGAAATCAAGTGCCGCAAAAGAGGCGCTTATGGTCTGATTCAGCAAATCCCCCGACAGCACCATGTCCACATCGCCTGCCGCAATCCCGGCTTTTTTCATGCATCCGTGCAGTACGCACTTAAACATTTTTCTTTCGCATTTTTCAAAGGAATCCTCTCCCCATTTATCATCATTTAACCGTATGTCAAAGCATTCGCCCAAAGGACCCTGGCTTTCCTTTTCTCCGGCACAGGTAAAAGATTCGGTTATATATACCGGCTTATCCATCAGTACCGTCTGCTTTCCCACTCTTTTGCTCAATTTCAATCCTCCCTTCGGCTGCACGGCCGACAAAACTTACTTTGGCAACGCCTTTTCCGTGCCCTGCTCCGTCCCGCTGTGCGCGAAACGCACCCTAAAACAAGCCGACAATATAGTATATCAGACCGGCAATAATGGATGCCGAAATACCGTACACCAGCACCGGCCCGGCCACCGTAAAGAGTTTGCTCCCCACTCCCATTACCAAGCCTTCCTGCTTAAACTCTATTGCCGAGGCAACTATGCTGTTGGAAAAGCCCGTTATGGGCACTATGCTGCCGGCACCCGCATATTTCCCGATATAGGAATACAGTCCGACGCCGGTCAGCAATGCACCAAGAAAAACAAGTATTACCGAGCTCCAGTTCAGCGCGTTTTCCTCTATCATATCGGGAATAAGCATCAGAAGCTGAGAGATAAGCTGTCCGACACAGCAAATGACGCCGCCCACCCAAAAGGCTCTTATGCAGTCTTGGACAATGTGACTTTTGGGCGCTTTTTCTTCGACATACTCATTATATCTCTTCTGTTCTTCCGTCATTCGGTTCATATTCAGCGTTCCTTTCATGCTTTGCATTCATTTTTTCGCAGAAGATATCCTTGTCCTCATGATTAAGGCCGTCCCAAATTCCCCTTGCAAACTCAATTCTTTTCATCGTTTTCCCTTCGGCGGTGTCCTGCCCTGTATACGGCAGGAACTACGGATACGCAAATAAACCGCACTGCCTTCCATCTTAAACTAAAATAATTCATGGATTTAGTATGTGCGGTTTATTTGCTTTTAATCAACTGCAAGCGTTTTTTTGTTTATTTCATTTTGGCGCGCAGCTTCCTGAGTATTCTGCTTTCCATTCTGGAAACCTGTACCTGCGACATTCCAAGCTGTCCGGCAATGCAGGACTGCGTAAGATTGGAATAATACCTCATGGATATTATCTGCTTTTCCTCCTTGGTGAGCTCTTTAAGGCATTCCCGCAGCTGCAGTATATCCAGCCATTCCGGCTCTTTTTTTGCCTCCAGGTGATTAAGCAAGGTGTCACAGGAGCCGTCGGAAAAAACAGGCTGCTCCAGAGAAACCGCAGCATAACCCGACTCTATCGCCTCCAGCACGCTTTCCCTGCTGCAATTCAATCCCCTGCAAATATCTTCTACCGTTGCATCGGTACCGTGCTCAAAGGCAAAGTTTTCGCAATAGCAGCGTATTTTCTGGTTCAGTTCCTTTACTGAGCGAGCTATTTTGACGGCGCCCTCATCCCGCATATACCGCTTGATTTCTCCGATAATAAGCGGAACGGCATAAGTTGAGAATCTTACATTATAGGACGGATCAAAGCCTTTTACGGCCTTTATAAGCCCTATATAGCCTATCTGCAGCAGATCCTCCCTGTCAGTCTTAAAGGAGTTATACCGTCTTACCATGGCTTTGACAAGCGGCGTGTTGATCTCCACCATCTTTTTTAATGACTCGCTGTCCCCTGCTTGTGCCTTGAGGATAAGCCTGACGGAATTTCCAGAATCATAATCATATTTTTCTGTCATCTGCTCCGACTCCGATTGTTTTTTTCATTCTGACCTTTGTGCCCTGTCCCGGCGCCGAAATCACCTGCACCTCGTCTGTAAAGCTCTCCATAACGGAAAACCCCATTCCCGAGCGTTCAAATTCCGGTGCTGTTGTAAAAAACGGCTGCTTTGCTTTTTCCACATCCTCTATACCGCATCCCTTATCGCTGACCTGAATATGTATCCTGCTGTCCTTTATATATGCCGACAGAACTACTGTTCCGTCTTTCTGCGCATAGCCGTGCACTATGGCGTTTGTTATGGCTTCGCTGACAGCGGTTTTCAGCTCAATGATCTGCTCTACGGTCGGATTAAGCTGCGCCGCAAAGGCCGCAATGCAGCTGCGCGCCAGTGATTCGTTTTCCGGATTTGATGTAAACTCCAGTTTCATTTTGTTTCGCATGATCTCCACCCTGCCTCTTTTGTAAAGGCCCTTTCGCTTGTTTTCATTTTTTGCCTGTCTACGCTATTATTCGCGCCGCTATTGCTCTTTTCTTATTATTTTATATATGCCGGACATCTCCAGCATTTTATCAACCGCAGGAGCAGGCCCTTTGATGGCGGCAATACATCCCCTTGATATCAGCTTTTTATACCTTCCCAACAAAAAGCCTACACCTGAGCTGTCCATAAAGGTAACACCCGTCATATCGAATATTACCCTTTTTTTGCTTACCGTCCCAAGCGTTCCGTCCACAGCATCCCGCAGCGCTTCGGCCCTGAAATGATCCAGTTCCCCGTCCAGATACACGATAAAGTCATCCTGTCCGTCCATCATTGCATACATAATCTCACCGCTTCCGTATTTATGCGACCGTATCCGGCTTATATAGATACGGTCTTAACTATCTATTGATTACATTATTCAAAGAATCTGCCGCAAAACCTTTGATTTGTTTTGCCGAGTATACACTATTTATGTTAATTAGAAATTATAACTTGAAATAAACATCAAAATGTAGTAAAATAAAACAAATTAAGAATTACGCTTTATGGTAAGCCTATCCGGGCAGCAGTATTCATGCTTAAAAAGAAGGGAGCCTTTGCCGCATCGGCAAGGGCATGAACAGGTGTTTTATGTCGGATAAAGGAGTTCATGACGGCCACAGGGCACGCCTCAGACAGCGGTATATTGACAATTCTCTTGACGCATTTGCGGATCACGAGGTCGTGGAGCTGCTGCTTACATACAGTATACCCAGACGGGATGTCAATGCACTCGCGCATAAAGTGCTGGATACATTCGGCTCTTTCAGCGCCATGGCAGACGCCTCGGTGGACGAATTATGCAAAATAGACGGCATCAGCGTCAACAGCGCCGTACTGCTGTCCATGATATCCCAGCTGTCCAAGCGCTATGTAAAGGATCAGAACAAAGGCAAGCTTTTTCTCAATAATACCTCCGCGGTCTTTGCTTTCGGCCAGTCACTTTATCACGGCGAAAAATATGAGCGCTTTTATATACTCTGCCTTGACAGCAAATGCAAGCTGATAAAGGCTGTGGATATGGGAGAAGGCACCATTGACGGGGTCACGGTTTATCCAAGACTTGTTGTGGAAAGATGCCTCAATGTCGGCGCGCACAGCGTAATCATTATGCACAATCATCCCAGCGGAGACCCGCAGCCCAGCAATCAGGACCTGGAGATGACCAGGGATATCACCAATGCGCTTTCCGCTATTGATATACGGGTATACGACCATGTGATTATTTCCTTTGACAAATGCTTCAGCTTTAATCACGCGGGCCTTATTAAAAACGGTGTGGTACAGCAGGCGCGCAGAGCCGCCGAAATAAAAAAGTAATCTGCAGCCTTCCGCCGGTATTAACTGCAGCAAAAAACACCGCAAAAGTTTTTGCGGTGTTTTTTTATTTTTACATTGTTTGTATTTTGTTATTTTTGTCATGTTAAAAACTAAGAGTTCTTAACCTTATGATACGATTGCGTGCTAAAGAATAAGCATGGCGTCGCCGAAGGAAAAGAACCTGTAGTTCATCTGCTTGGCGGTTTCATAAAGCCCCAATATCTCTTCGCGTGAGCACAGTGCGCTGACAAGCATTATTAAAGTGGACTGAGGCAGATGAAAGTTGGTAATAAGGCTGTCGATGCACTTGAAGCGATATCCGGGATAAATGAATATATCGGTCCATCCGCTGCCGCTGTGCAGCATGCCCCCGTCATCCGAGGCGGTCTCCAGCACTCTTGTGGTGGTGGTGCCTACGGCAAATATCCTGCCTCCTGCGGCTTTTACGGCGTTTATTTCATTTGCCGCTTCGGGCGAAATGCTGTAAAACTCGCTGTGCATTTTATGCTTGGTAACGTCCTCCACCTTTACGGGCCGGAATGTCCCCAGTCCGACATGCAGCAGCACCGGGATAACCTTTACCCCCTTGTCTTTTATACGCTGCAGCAGCTCCGGGGTAAAATGCAGTCCGGCAGTAGGCGCAGCCGCAGAGCCGTTCTCCCTGGCATATACCGTCTGGTACCGCTCCCTGTCCTCCAATCGCTGCGTGATATACGGCGGCAGCGGCGTCTGTCCCAGCCTGTCCAGTATCTCTTCAAAGACGCCGTCATACTCAAAATGCACCATGCGCTGACCGTCGTCCAGAATGCCCGTGACCGTTGCGGTAAGCTCCGGGCCGAAGCTTATCCGGGTACCTATGCGGGCTTTTTTCCCGGGGCGCACCAGCACCTCCCAGGTATCAATATCATGTCTTGTAAGCAGAAGCACCTCAATGGCTCCTCCGGACTTGGCATTGGTGCCGAAAAGTCTTGCAGGTAGCACTCTGGTCTGATTTATGACAAGCGCGTCTCCCGGTGCAAGATAATCAATCAAATCATAAAAATGCAAATGCCGGGTGCTTTTATCACCGCGGTCATATACCATCAGCCGTGAATGATCGCGCGGCTCCACAGGAGTCTGCGCAATATACTCCTGCGGCAGGTCATAGTTGAACATTTCCGTATTGAGCAAAATATTTACCTCTTATATTCCTCACTCTTGTACTCTCTGCCCAGATGCTCATAAGCGCCCGGGAGAGCAATCCTTCCTCTGGGGGTTCTTGAAATGAAACCAAGCTGCAATAAAAACGGCTCCACGACATCCTCAATAGTGACATCCTCATCCCCCGTTGCAGCAGAAAGCGTATCCAGCCCCACCGGCCCGCCGCCGAACTTGTCTATCATGGCACTCAGCACCCTGCGGTCATCGTTGTCCAGCCCCAGTCTGTCAATACCCAGCATATTAAGCGCGGCGTCCGCCACCTCGCTGGTGATGACTCCGTCCGCCTTGACCTCGGCATAATCCCGTACCCTTTTGAGAAGACGGTTTGCGATTCTGGGCGTACCTCTTGACCGCCCCGCAAGCGCCATACAGCCCTCCTTGTCCGTTTTTACGCCGAGAATGGCAGCGCTGCGGCTGATTATACTGTATAATTCCTGCGGGGAGTACATCTCAAGACGGCAAATAACGCCGAAACGGTCGCGCAGCGGCGAAGTCAGCATTCCGGCCCGTGTTGTGGCACCCACCAGAGTAAAATGCGGCAGGCTCAGCCGTATGCTCCTTGCCGACGGCCCCTTGCCCACCATTATGTCCAGAGCATAATCCTCCATAGCCGGATACAGCACCTCTTCAACACTACGGTTGAGGCGGTGTATTTCATCAATAAACAGAATATCGTTCTGTCCAAGGTTGGTAAGTATTGCGGCCAGGTCGCCGGGCCGCTCTATGGCCGGGCCGCTGGTTATGCGTATGGAGACCCCCATTTCCGAAGCAATTATGTTTGCAAGTGTGGTTTTGCCCAGACCCGGAGGCCCGTACAGCAGCACATGGTCCAGCGCCTCGCCTCTGCCTTTGGCGGCCTGAATATACATGGAGACAAGTTCCTTGACCTTGTCCTGACCTACATATTCGTCCAAAGTGCGCGGCCTGAGCGAAAACTCCTGCTCGATGTCCTCTTCTCTGAGGGTGGAGGTTATCACTCTGTCATCCTTCTGCATAATAACTAACCCTTCCGTAAGAAAAATACTTCCTTAAAGTGTCCTGCCCGATTTTGTGAATTGTCCCAAAACGGCTTAGCCCTTACCGGAACCCATACTTACAAGCACGCGCCGAATTATGTCCTCCACGCTTTCGGAGGGCTCTACCGTGCCTATACTTTTAACCGCTTCCGCTCTGGTAAAGCCAAGCGCCATTATGGCGGTAACCGCCTCCTGCGCAACATTGCTGTCCTGAGCAGTCTGAACCGTCTGCGCTCCCGGCAGGAAATCCTCATTCTCGATACTGCCGCGCAGCTCCAGGATAAGGCGCTGTGCCGTTTTCATTCCCACTCCGGCAGCCTTGGTCAGGCTCTTGGCGTCTCCGGTAACTATTGCCACGGCAATATTGCGGGCGCCTATTGTGTTTAACATCGCCAGCGCAGACTTAGGCCCTATTCCGCTGACCGTAAGCAGCCGGACAAACATGGATTTTTCCTCGTTTGAGGAAAAGCCATACAGGGATATCTCGTCCTCCCGCACCACCTGGTACAGATAGAGCTTTACTTCGTCCCCCTGGCGCGCCGAGGAGGTAAAGGACGAGGATGCAAATATACTGTAGCCTATGCCTCCGCACTCCACCGTTACGCTGTCCTGCAGGATCTCTTCCAGAGTACCTTTAATATAAGAATACATACTGCCTCCGACTATTTGATTTTGAAGCTGCCGCCCAGTCTGCCCGAATGCGCATGGCATATCGCCACCGCCAGAGCGTCCGCCGCGTCGTCAGGCTTGGGGATTTCCTTCAGGCGCAGCAGAGAGGACACCATGGTCTGAATTTGCTTTTTTTCCGCACGGCCGTAGCCCACCACCGCCTGTTTGACCTGTAAGGGGGTATATTCATACAGCTCATCGGTTTTACAGGAGCAGGCCGCAAGCAAAACTCCTCGCGCCTGCGCGACATTTATGGCTGTGGTTACATTCTGGTTGAAAAACAGCTCCTCCACCGCTATTGCATCAGGCTTTACCTTATCAATGAGCCAGGAAACATCGTTATATATCGAGCGCAGCCTTATCGGAGTGCGCATTCCCGCCGGAGTGGAAATGACGCCGTAATCAAGCAGTCTGTGCGAATAACCGTCCGTATCGATAACACCGTAGCCCAGTGTTGCAAGCCCGGGATCAAACCCAAGTATAATCATTTGTACCTCACCGAGAATAAACTTTCGCCTTGCTTAGGCAATATAATATCCCACTATTAAAATATAGTCAATCTTTTTATTTTTTATTGAAAAATCGCTTGCATAAATATGCACTATATGCTATCATTATTGCATAAAAATAAATCGGAGGTTATTATGAGCAAGGAAAAAGTAATTCTGGCATATTCGGGAGGTCTGGACACCTCCATTATAATACCGTGGCTTAAGGAAAACTACGATTATGAGGTCATAGCCGTAGCCGGCGATGTAGGACAGGGCGAGGAGCTGGCTCCGCTTAAGGAAAAGGCCATAAAGACCGGCGCCAGCAAAATATATATTGAGGACCTGCGCGAGGAATTTGTTAAGGACTTTATCTTCCCCACTGTCAAGGCCGGAGCCGTGTATGAAAAAAAATATCTGCTGGGCACCAGCTTTGCCCGTCCCGTAATCGCAAAGAGGCTGGTTGAGATCGCCCGTAAGGAGGGCGCTACCGCCATCTGCCACGGCTGCACCGGAAAGGGCAACGATCAGGTGCGTTTTGAGCTGGCAATAAAGGCGCTGGCTCCCGACCTTAAAATAATCGCCCCCTGGCGTATATGGGATATTCGTTCCCGTGAGGAAGAGATCGATTACGCTCAGCAGAGGGGCATTGATGTACCGGTAACCAAAAAATCTCCCTACAGCATGGACCGCAACCTGTGGCATCTGAGCCACGAGGGCGTGGACCTGGAAGACCCGTGGAACGCCCCCAAGGACGACCTGTATCTCATCTCCTGCCCCGTGGAGCAGGCTCCCGACAAGCCCACCTATGTCGAGATTGACTTTGAAAAGGGTGTGCCCTATGCGGTGGACGGCGAAAAGCTGGGCCCGGTCGAGCTTGTGGAAAAGCTGAATAAACTGGGCGCGGAGAACGGCATCGGCATTGCCGATATGGTGGAAAACCGCCTTGTAGGCATGAAGTCCCGCGGAGTATACGAAACTCCGGGCGGAACCATCCTGTATGCGGCTCACACCAACCTGGAAGAGATAACTCTGGACAAGACCACCTCTCACTTCAAGGAGATACTGGCTCTGCGCTTTGCGGAACTGGTTTATGACGGCTGCTGGTTTACCCCTCTGCGTGAGGCAATAAGCGCATTTGTGGATTCCACTCAGCAAAATGTAACCGGCAAGGTACGGCTTAAGCTGTACAAGGGCAATGTTATCGGCGCCGGAGTTCAGTCGCCCAACACCCTCTACAGCGAGGAATTTGCCACCTTCGGCGCGGATGAGGTATACAACCAGAAGGATGCCGAGGGCTTCATCAACCTCTTCGGACTGCCGCTTAAAGTCAGTGCAATGATGAAGCAGAAGAATAAGTAAACCTATACCTTCATTTCGGCGCGCTAAAAACGCAATAAAATTAACAGGAGTTACAGCTATGAAGCTTTGGAGCGGGCGTTTTTCAAAAGACACCCGCAAGCTTATGGACGATTTTCACTCGTCCATCAGCTTTGACTGTATTTTATACAAGCATGACATAACCGGCAGCATCGCACATGCCGAGATGCTGGGCAGACAGGGCATCATTCCCAAAGAGGATGCAGACGCCGTCTGTGCCGCGCTTGCCGGGATCCTTCAGGATATTCAAGACGGCAAAGTGTCCTTCAGTACCGAGGCCGAGGATATACACATGAATGTGGAATCCCTGCTTATAGAGCGCATCGGAGACACCGGAAAGCGGCTGCATACCGGCAGGAGCAGGAACGATCAGGTGGCTCTTGATATCAGAATGTATATGAAAGAGCAGCTTTTAAGCATACGCAGCCTGCTTGCAGAGCTTTGCTCCGTAATCATGGATATAGCGCAGAATAACGCCGAAACGGTTATGCCGGGGTACACCCATCTGCAAAAAGCCCAGCCCATTACTCTGGGGCATCACGCCATGGCCTACTGTTTTATGTTTCTGCGGGATATTGACCGCATAAACGACTGCTACAAGCGCACCAACATCTGTCCGCTGGGCTCCTGCGCCCTTGCAGGAACCACCTATCCGCTGGACCGCGAATATGTCGCCTCCAGGCTGGGCTTTGACGGAATAACCCTCAACAGCCTGGACGGAGTATCCGACCGCGATTTTCTGATCGAGGCCGCCTCCTGTTTTTCCGCAATAATGGTGCATCTGTCCCGTTACTGCGAAGAGCTGGTGCTCTGGTCCAGCAACGAGTTCGGTTTTGTGGAGATGGATGACCGTTTTTCCACCGGTTCCTCCATAATGCCGCAAAAGAAGAATCCGGATGTCTGCGAGCTCATACGCGGGAAATCCGGCAGGGTTTTCGGCGATCTTCAGGCACTGCTTACAATGCTGAAAGGACTCCCGCTTGCCTACAACAAGGATATGCAGGAGGATAAGGAGAGCATCTTTGACGCAGTAAACACCGTAAAGGGTTGTCTGGAGATATTTACTGCCACTCTTGCAAGCTGCAAATTCAATGCACGAAAGATGCGCGACGGCTCTCTGCTGGGCTTTACAAACGCCACCGACGCCGCCGATTATATGGTTAAAAAAGGCCTCCCCTTCCGCGAAGCGCACCGGGTAATCGGCTCAATGGTGCTGTACTGCATTGAACACGGGTGTTCTCTTTCCGACCTTGATCTAAACACGCTAAAAGAGTTCTCCCCCTGTTTTGAAGAGGATTTTTATCAGGCCATCAGCCTGGAGACCTGCATCAATTCCCGCATTACTCCGGGAGGCCCCGCCCCCGATTCCGTGCTTGCCTCGGTGCAGCAGGCCCGCCGGATGCTCTCGGCGCTTATCTCAAAGCCCTGAGCGCTTTTAGCCGGTGTTTTTGCAGGCAAAATCAAAGTTTTACATTAAAGGCGGCTTTTCCGGCCGCTTTTATTATCTTGCTTTATACGGTTAAAAGATGTATAATTAAATGGATAAAAGTATTATGGAGATATTCATGGATCAACTGGCTCAGATATTTGCGCAAAACCTGATACGGCTGAGAATGAGCAGGCATATTACTCAGCTTGAGCTTGCTTCGCGCATTAACTATTCCGATAAAGCGGTCTCCCGTTGGGAGCGCGCGCATTCAATACCCGATGCCGCTGTTCTGCTGCAGCTCAGCGAATTCTTCGGCGTTACAGTAGACTATCTTTTGCACGAACACTCCCAAGAGCCCTATGTCCGCCCCGAGGAAGGCAAACGCATCAATTATAAGGCCATCACTCTTATCTCGGTGCTGGGAGTCTTTACCCTTGCCCTGTTTACTTTTATCGTGCTGTATCTCCTTGGTCACACCGTATGGATGACCTTCGTATACGCACTGCCCGCCGCGCTTATCGTCTGGCTCGTGCTCAATTCGGTCTGGAATAAAAGAAAGTATAATATTTTTATCATATCCGCTCTTATGTGGAGCATACTTGCCGCTTTATACCTTTCCTTTCTTGTCTTTATGCATCAGAATTGGTGGATGCTCTTTTTGCTGGGCATTCCGGCTCAGCTGATAATAATGCTGGGCTTCAGGATCAGGATTAAAAACATCAAAAATTCCATTGATTCGCTCATAAAAAAGGCTAAATAAAGCACTCTACAGTTCCGAGAGTTGCATATTTCGGACTCTATTTTTGCAAAACAAAGCAATAGAGGCGTTTTTCCTCTCAATAGATAGCAATTTTGCCCGCACGGTTATAATATGATACCAGGCAATAAAAAGAAAGCGGGTAAGAGCATGAGTAAATACATTTTAAGCTGCTGTTCCACTGCC
>JAQXIQ010000084.1 GCA_029007865.1 Bacillota bacterium | reverse complement strand
TCGTATTTCTTGTCCTGTGATTTAGCAAGCCCGCAGCCTGCCAGGCTTACGGGCTTGTCCGTGCTGTTGTACAGCGTTATATAGTCATAATTGTTGCTGCTGCTCCCGGGCGGAGTTGCGCTTACCTCTTCTATATACACCCCGCCCGGTGTACGGCTTGCCGACAGCGTCTCAAACGAAGGCGTGCTGTTGGCCGCGCCCGGCGTAGGCCGCGGATAGTATTTCCACGAGCCGTCCTCGCTCCGTCCGTACGCCACATTGGCCTCCAACGCCACCATCGGTGCCGAGTCTATCCGCCTGAGTCTGCTGTCCGACAGCACTATGCCCCCGTCCGTCGAGGACAGCTTAAAGCTTGCGTGTACCTCGCCGTCCGTCTTTTTGTCCTTACCCGAGGCATATATTATAATGTATCCGCCCGCCTCTATGCTTACTCCTTCGGGTATACGCCATTTGCCCGGGTCGGCAGGGTCGTCCGAGAGATACATTCCGCTCAGCTCCACCGCCTCGCTCCCCGGATTGTACAGCTCTATAAAGTCGCTGTAATCCCCGTCCTGGTCGTATATTACCGTTTCGTTCTTTGAAACATACTCGTTTATGAGTATATCCACCGTGTCAAACTCCAGCTCCTCTATGCTGGGCGCATAGCTGCCGCTGTTCTTCTGCCCGGGGCTTGGCTGCGCAAACCACATATATTTGCCCTCGTCGCTGCCCTCCTGCACCATGCCGTAGGCTATGTCCGCCATGGGACACGCCGTAAGGGTCAGCTTGCTGGCATAGCTGCCGTCGCTGCCCACCAGCGTCACCGTCTCTCCCTGTGATGCGGACAGGGCAAAGTTGGTGTGATGGTACCCGTCCCGGCTGCGGTTCTTGCCCGAGGCAAAGATGATAAGATAGTTCTTTGCCTCTATATATATGTTGGGCAGTGCCCACTTCTGCGGGTTGTTCTCGCTGTCCGAGAGATAGTACCCCTTCAGCGCCACCCGTCCCGACGAGGAATTGTACAGCTCGATATAATCGCTGTAATCCCCGTCCTCATCGGCAAGCACGCTCTGGTTCTTGCTTACAACCTCGGTTATATATACCGCTCCCCCGGTATGCTCCGTTCCGCCCGTGCCCGTCTCAACAGCGTCACAGCCGCAGAACACAACCGCCAGTACCGCTATAACCGCCCATATCGCCATGACCTTGCTATTCTTCATTGTTTACGCTCCCTGTCTCTTTATTCAATCCGCGCCGCAAAACAGCTATCCGTAATTTTCCGTTGTGCCGTCCCTGAATACAAATACAGCCTCGGCGCCGTACATATCCGCCAGCCGTTTTGCCTCCTGTGTGCCCAGCGCCAGCATGGCCGTGCTCAGGCAATCGGCAACCGCCGCATCCCGGCACACCACGCTGACCGACGCCAGCTCGTTTTCAACCGGATACCCGGTTCCGGTGTCCAGAATATGATGATACCTGACCCCGTCCTTTTCAAAAAAACGCTGATAAATGCCCGAGGTCACCACCGCACAGTCGGCGGCTTTAACCGATGCAACCGGATCCCCGCCCTCCGGGTCGGCAATGCCTATATTAAAGCCGGTGCCGTCCTTGTCTCCGATGCAGCAGATATTGCCCCCGAAATCAAGTACGGCGCTTTTTACTCCGTTCTCCTTCAGATAATCGCGTACACGGTCGCAGATATATCCCTTTGCGCTGCCGCCCAGGTCCAGGCTTGTGCCGCCCAGGTCTATATAGTTGCCCGTAACCGTCACGCGCCTGTAATCCACGCTTTCCAGCGCCGCGGCAATCTCCTGCGGAGCCGGAACCTTTTCGCTGCGGAAATCCCACAGCTGCGCAAGCGGGCGCACGGTAATATCAAAAGCGCCTTCCGATGCCCGGCATATCTCCAGCGCCACGGTTACCGCCTCAAGCAATTCGTCGCTGACCTCCGCGCCGCCGCTGCCGTTCAGCTGCGCCAGCTCCCCGCTTCCGTGACAGTCCAGCATCCCGCTCAGCCGCCGCGCAAGCTCAAATGCGCCGTCCAGCAGTCCGGAGCAGTCGCTGAGGCCGTAAAGCTTTATTGTCACCACCGTATCCATAATAAACATGCTGCGCTGTGTTTCCTGTGACGGCGCACAGCCCGCCGCAAGCAGAAGCGCGAGCAGAAGCGCAGCAGTCTTTCTTTTCAATCGCCGCACCCCCCGCAAACCGTCCGTTTTGTGCAATTATAACGCAGCATTTTTGATGTTCCGTATATATTATGCAACAATATCGGGATTTTTGCAACAGATTATTGAATGTCCGCCTTTTTTGCGATATAATACAATCACGGCAAAAATAAAGAAAAGGGTTGGAAAAGGCTACGAAAAAGGCTGATCTGATAATAATTCTGGCCGTCATTGCGGCGGCAATATTGCTTTTTACGGCTTATACGGCTCCGGGTCAAGGTAAAACCGTACTGATTTACCATAACGGAGAGCTGCTGCGAGTGCTGCCTCTGGAGCACGACCTATCCTTTACCCTTACGCTGGAGGAAGGCGTCAACACAGTAGTGATAAAAAACGGAGCCGTTTGGGTGGAGAGTGCCGACTGCGGCGGTGACTGTGTGCGCAGCGGCGCCAAAAGCAAGGCAGGCAGCTCCATAGTATGTCTGCCGCACAGGCTGGTCATAGAAGTTAGCGGAGAGGACTACGACGCCGTAAGCGGTTGAGCCGTCCGCCCCGTGATATCTGCGGCCGCGGCGCAGACCGGCGTCTGTTCCGCATGAGCAAACATGCCGATTTATACCATATTCAGGAGTAACGGATGAAAAAAGCAAAGCCCCTGGCGTTTTGTGCGGTAATGCTGGCTCTTGCCATGATACTGTCATATATCGAAAGTCTTATACCGCTGCCCGTTCCGCTTCCCGGAGTCAAGCTGGGGCTGGCCAATACCGCGGTTTTATTTGTCATGCTTTATCTTTCCCCGGAATATGCCGCCGTAATATCGCTGCTGCGCGTGCTGCTCTCGGCACTGCTCTTTGGCAACGTCACCGGCTTCATCCTCTCTCTTTGCGGCGCGGCGCTCTCCTTTGCCGTAATGCTGCTGCTTGCAAAATGCCGCATTTTCAGCGCAATAGGCATATCTATAGGCGGAGCGGCCGCGCACAGCACCGCACAGGTGCTTGCCGCCTCCCTCCTTATGGGAAACGCCTCCGTGATTTATTATCTGTCATTTTTACTGCTGTGCTCTACTGTCACCGGAGCAATCGGAGGTACGGTTGTACTGCTGCTGCAAAAAAGACTGGGCTCCGGGCTGTTATCCGCACGCAAACAGGTCGCGCTTGAAGAACAACAGCAAAAAAGCTGCTGATGCTCTGTTATCCGCACGCAAACAGACCGCACGCACTGACAGCGGTTCTGATAACCGGTGAACCGTCCGGAAATATGCTTTTATCCACACAAACAGGCCGCACGGCATCCCGTACGGCCTGTTGATTATTCGCTTTTGCGCCCGATTAATCCGGCGTTACTATCGAAGTCGCACTGAAATAGCTTTCTCCGCCCACTCCGTTTGTAAACTCGACATAGTACAATACCGCTTCCTCCGGTACTTCGCCCGTAACTCTGTCGCCGCTTACATCTGCCTGCGCGCTGTACCAGATATTTTTGTCGGATTCCGGCTTGAGCTCCTCCTTGGTATACCATATCTTCGCGCTTATCTCTGCCCCCTCCGGTATTGTTATCTCAAAATCCGGATGCCGCCCCTCGGGCTCGTTTACCGCTTTGGCAAGCGCCCTCCTGCCGCTTACCGCACAGTCCGCATAATAGTAAACTATCTTCTGCGACCAGTCGTGATAATGGTTCCAGTTCATAATAAAGGACAGCTCGCCGCCCTGCTCCTTTGTATGCAGATAGCACAGCGAATTGGTGTTGGGCGAAGCGCTGGTATCCTTGGTCCACTGCAGGAACAGCACCGGGAAATCTATATTGTCAAAGCGGTCCTCCGCCCTCCAGAGATAATCGTAGGCCGGATAATCCTTGCAGTATTTGCCCGAATAAGTCAGTGACTCGTCCAGATATCCCGAGCAATACTGCGGCACCGCAAAGGCGTATTTGTCATAGCCTATGGTCAGCGCCGTGATTATTCCGCCCCATGATATTCCGGTTATGCCTATGCTGTCACCGTCCACAACTGGGTCGTTTTTCAGCAGATTATGCGCAAGTATGCTCTGCACCACCGCATGATACATCCACTGATGCTCTATCGGCTGTCCCGAGGTGGCATAATGGTCGGTCTGCATTACACTGGCATAACCGTCCTCCCTGAAATCCGGGCAATTGGACAGCCCCCAGGTCCAGTCCTTTCCGTCCCCGGTTGCAGCCGCCGAATTGGGGAAAAATCCGGTGTTATCCATGGCAATGGCAACATATCCGCGGTCGTTCCACTCCTTTACCCAGTCGCTGAAGGCGTGCCCGCCCCCGCCGTGCACCAGCACGACCGCCGGAAGCTTATCCCCGCTCTTTGCTCCCTCGGGATACCCGATGTATGCAAAAACCTTGGTCTTTTTTCCGTCGATCTCCACTCCCTCATAGGTCAGGGCCCGTATGTTTCCCTTGCCCGCCGGGTCATACCCGGGATAATACTTAACCTCCGGCACCACGCTCAGATAGCTTTTGATCCTGCTGTCCAGTTCCTGTCTCATTTCCTCATAATTCTCCTTGCTCGTGCTCTGATATTTATATTCGCGCAGGCTTCCCGTCGCACTGTCCGAAAGCATAAAATCATCCAGTACATAGTATTGCGCCGCCCCGGGTGCACTGGGACGCACATCCAGCCTGAAGCTCTCCGCCCTGCTTATGTCACATACCTGAGAGCCCCAGAGCGACAGCAGTTCATCCGCCACCGCATAGCTCACCCAGCCGTAAAACCCCGCCGGTATCACCACCGAGGTGTCCTCACCCGCGCCGGAAGCATTGTTTGTCCGGGTGGGTACCGCTTCGCCGTCACAGCGGGTAAGCACGGCCCCGGGAGCATTCATCGCGCAGTTATATCCCGACGCCTCGGGCTGCAGCATTATGCTTATGGTCGCATCCGACGGATTTGCCACCCAGAAGCGCAGATAACGGTACTGCCCCGCCTGCGCCAGCGCATCCTTGAGGCCCTCCCGTCTGAAGGATAGCCCCTGACACCACCGGGACGAATCATTGTCAAGACATATCTTCAGTCCCCAGCCGTCATCGGTATCCTCCTGCGTAAGCTCGATTGCCGATTTGGTTATTCCGTACTGTCCAAGATCCTGCTGCAGCACCTCCCTGTCCGGGTCGGTCTGCCCGTTCACCTCAAACAGCGCCGTCTGCCGTACCGGCTCCGGCGTAGCAGTCACCTCTGTCCAGTCCGACGGAGCTTCCGTCAAGGCCGTACCGCTCTCTTCCGTCGGAGCGCACCCAAAACAGGCCGCCAACAGCACCGCCGCCGCCAGCAGGCACATTCCTTTTCTAACCGTCAAGCTCATCCCGCCTTTACTTTTTGATTATATATTATTGCACAGTTTTGCCGGGATTTCCATGTACAAAACGAATATATTTATTCACAATACTAACCGTTATGCCCCGCTATACCGCATTGCCGCAGCCTGCGCCGCGTGCGCGTTCCGCATTTCGCCCGATCACTCCTTGACAGGGGGAACGGCCGTTAGCTATAATTTAGGGTAACGGTCGTTAGCCGATTTCGCATAAAGACCGTAGATATGGCAAAGACTGACCGTTGGCTGATTTTTGGGGAGGACAGACCGTGAAAAATACTTCCGCAAAGGACAGGATACTGGATTCGGCGTTGACCCTTTTTGCGCAAAAAGGCTATGACGGCGCAAGCATTGACCTGATTGCGCAAAACTCCGGGCTTAAAGGCCCTTCGCTTTACAAGCATTTCAAGAGCAAAGAGGAAATACTGGACGCGCTTATCGACAAGGTGGAGGATTATTACCAAAAGAATTTCGGCTCCGAGGCGCACCCGGGCGCTATTCCTTCATCCGCGCAGGAGCTTATCGACATCTCCGTTAAAAGAATCCTGTTTACCCTGCATGATGACACCGTCAGGAAAACCAGAAGGCTCCTGGCTATGGAGCAGTTTCGCAGCCCGCGCATAGCCCGGCTTGCCACAAGACACAGTACGGACGGCCTGTGCAAATTATACGGCAATATCTTTAAGCACATGATGAACGCTGGCGCGCTCAAAAAAGACGATCCGGATATGCTCGCCCTGTCGTTTATCGCGCCGGTTACGCTGCTGATACAGATGTGCGACCGAGAACCTGGACGCGAGCAGGAGGCCATGGAGCTGATTCGGGCCCACCTTGATCATTTTGTAAATACTTACGCAATACAGCGGTAACGGCTTACTCAATACCGCAGCAGGCTTGCTCAATACCGCAGCAGGCTTACTCAATACCGCAGTAGGCTTACTCAATAACATAATAGTAACGGCGGCAAAACGGTTTTGCCTCTTTAAAGCAAAAGAAAAACAGCCTTACCGCCGGAAAAGCACATTTTTCAGATTAAAACAGGATGGTGACAGTCATGAAAACCGCAGGAAAAGCACGCTCCGCATCGCGGTATAAAACCGCCGAAAGATGGCTGCTGTTCTGGACTCTTTTCATAGGCATCGGCGCCGTAGCGGGCGCCACGGGGATGTTTGCCGATACAAGCGGTAAAGCCATGGGTATGGACGCCATGCTTCCGTATTTTCAGGTTCTGCCGTTTGCCGATATTCTGTTTTGCGACTTTCTGTTTCCGGGCTTCGCCCTGCTCATTGTCAACGGGCTTACCAACCTCACGGCAGCGGTTCTGCTCCTTATGAAAAAGAAATCCGGCGTTATCCTGGGCGGAGTGTTCGGAGTAACGCTGATGCTCTGGATATGCATCCAGTTCTATATTTTTCCTTTCAACTTTATGTCCACCGCATATTTTATATTCGGCCTTTGCCAGGCAGCCACGGGTTATGCGGCATGGGTGCTGCGCAAACAGGAGGAATTTTCGGTGGATATTGCGGATTATCCCAACATCGGCACAAACGGCAAGCGGCTGGTGGTGTTCTTTTCCAGAATGGGCTATACGGAAAAACTGGCATACGAGGCGGCAAATCGTACCGGCGCCGAGGTCTGCCGGATAAAAGCCGCCCAGCCCACGGAGGGTACGGCCGGTTTCTGGTGGTGCGGCCGCTTCGGAATGCACAGGTGGGCAATGCCAGTCGCCGCGCTTGACACCGATGTGTCAGCCTATGAGCATATAACAATCTGCACGCCGGTATGGGTGTTTTCCCTGGCGTCCCCGGTGCGTCAGTTCTGCAGGCAGTCGCGCGGCAAAATCAAGGAAGCGGACTACATACTGGTGCACCATACCAAAGGGCAGTACGGAAATGTTGTCCGGGAAATGGACAGCCTGCTGGGTATTACCCACTCGTCGTCGTGCAGCGTGCAGTGCAGGATGGGCAAATACAGAATATGCAGCCACAGAGAAAGGACTGACAAATAATGACCGCAAAAACAAATAAGCCGCAAACGGAGCACGCAGCCTACGCGGCGGGCGCGGACAAAACCGTGCAGCCTGGCACCGGCGCCCCCGCCGGGGCTGCTTATACATTCCGCAAGCTGACGCCCCACGAGATTCCCGCCGCCCTGTCCCTTGCCTGGGAGGTGTTTTCGGAATTCGAAACCCCGGTATATCCTCCCGAAGGAACTGAGGAATTCAAAAGCTGCCTTAAAAACGAACAATACCTGGCGGGGCTTGCGTATTACGGCGCCTTTGACGGCACAAAGCTCATAGGTCAGCTCGGTATACGCACCCGGAAAATGCACATCTGCTTTTTCTTTGTTAAAGGCGACTACCATCGCAGGGGCATCGGGACAAGCCTTTTCGGCCTCTTGCGTCGCGATTACCCCGACCGGGCGTTTACCCTCAATTCTTCCCCCTACGGCCTGCCTTTTTACAAGGCGCTTGGCTTTATCCCGACGGACAGCCTGCAAACCGTCAACGGTATTGACTTTACCCCTATGAAATATACTCCATAGCTAAGGCCGGACTTCGTGCATAAGCCCGCACCGCCGTCGCACGGCCGTGCGGCAATACGGCAAACAGCAAACGGTGCAGCCCATGACGGGTCTGCACCGTTTAGTTAAAATGTCTCTTTAGCGGGCTTGCACCGGTCTGCCCTTACCCGGAACGGGTTTGCCTCCGCGCCTTACAGCAGCTCCGCATCATCTGCCGCGCCGTCCCCTTCTTCGGGAACCCAACCGTCCGTTTCGGGCTCCTCCTGCGGCTCCCCGGCGCTCATTGTCTCGCCGTCAAATTCCGCCTCCTCGGCATCCTCCTGCGGCACCGCCGCCGAGCACACCACCTTGACGCCGTCGGCAACCCTCATGGCGATAACTCCCTGCGTCGCCCTTCCTGCCACTCTTATCTGGCTTACAGGAACCCTGATTATTACGCCGTCCGAAGTTATCAGCATAATGTCGCTGTCGTCGCTTACCACCTGCAGGTCCACCATCTTGCCGGTCTTTTCCGTCAGCTCATGGGTTATGATACCCTTTCCGCCTCTGTTGATCACCCGGTACTCCTCCGGGAAGCTCCTCTTGGCATAGCCGTTTTCCGTAATGGTCAGAATGGATGTCCCCTCACGCAGCACTCCCATGTTGACCACGAAATCATCCTGCGCAATATCCATGGCGGTAACGCCCTGGGTCACCCTTCCCATGGTGCGGACATTCTTTTCGTTAAAGCGGATAGCCTTGCCCATGCTTGTGCCCAGAATTATATCATCGTTTCCGGATGTGAGCTGCACCTGTACAAGCTCGTCGCCCGGACGCAGAATAACGGACAGTATGCCGTTTTTGCGTATGTTTTCAAACTCGCTGAGTCTGGTCTTTTTGATAAATCCGTCCTTAGTGGCCTGCACCAGGTTCCTGCCCTGGCGCATCTGGGGCTCCTCGGGCAGCGGAATGACCGCCGACACCTTTTCGCCCGGAGCAAGGTTCAGCAGGTTGACCACCGCCGTGCCCTTTGCCGTCCTTCCGGCCTCGGGTATCTGATAGCACCTGAGCTGATGCACTTTGCCTATATTGGTAAAGAACAAAAGATCGGTGTGCGTGCTGGTCACCAGTACCCGCTCAACAAAGTCCTCCTCGCGGGTGGTAAGACCGGTAATACCCTTGCCGCCCCTGTGCTGCGCACGATATGTGCTGCTGGGCAAGCGCTTGATATAGCCGAAGTGCGTCATGGTAACCACCATATCCTCCTGCTGTATCAGCGACTCCAGGTCTATCTCGTCGCTGGCGGCCGTTATCTCGGTACGCCTGTCATCGCCGTATTTATCGGCTATCTGACCCAGTTCATCCTTGATTATATTAAGCACCATGGCCTCACTGCCCAGTATCTCGTTATAATAGGCTATAAGCTTTTTCTTTTCCTCCAACTCGTCGATAAGCCGCTGTCTCTCAAGACCGGTAAGCCTCTGCAGGCGCATATCCAGTATGCTCTTTGCCTGCTCCTCGGAAAAGCCCAGCTGCTCCATAAGCGCCGTCTTGGCCGCCTCGGTGGTCTGGGAGGAGCGTATCAGCTGGATGACCTTGTCTATTATATCCAGCGCCTTTATCAGGCCTTCCAGAATATGCGCGCGTGCAAGCGCTTTTTTAAGGTCATACTGAGTGCGCCTTATTATAACCTGCTTCTGATGCTCAAGATAGTAATAAAGCATTTCCTTGAGCGTCAGCACTCTGGGCTCATTGTCCACAAGCGCCAGCATTATGGCGCCGAAGGTCTCCTGCAGCTGGGTATGCTTGTACAGGAAATTGAGCACCACCTGCGGATTGACATCCTTTTTAAGCTCCATTACCAGACGCATTCCGTCCTTGTTGGATTCGTCCCTCAGCGCGCTGAGCCCCTCAAATCGCTTTTCCTTGTGCAGCTCCGCTATCTTTTCCACCAGGCGCGCCTTATTTACCTGATACGGCAGCTCGGTAACCACTATCCGTGCCCTGTCCGCGCTTATCTGCTCTATCTCGTGCTTGGCGCGCACCACTATGCGGCCCCGTCCCGTCATATAGGTTTCCCGTATTCCGCTCAGGCCCATTATTATACCCGCGGTGGGGAAGTCCGGCCCCTTGATATGCTCCATGAGCTGCTCAACGGTAATGTCCGGGTTATCTATAAGCGCCTTGACACCGTTTATAACCTCGCGCAGGTTGTGCGGCGGTATATTTGTCGCCATGCCCACCGCAATGCCGTCCGAGCCGTTTACCAAAAGGTTCGGGAACCGGCTGGGCAGCACTCTGGGCTGCAGCTCGGTCTCGTCAAAGTTGGGGTAAAAATCCACCGTATCCTTGTCTATGTCGGCCAGCAGATCTCCTGCGATCTTGGACAGCTTGGCCTCGGTATAACGGCTTGCAGCCGCCGGATCTCCGTCCACGGTGCCGAAGTTTCCCTGTCCCTGCACCAGGGTATAGCGTATGGAAAAGGGCTGAGCCAGACGCACCATGGCGTCATATATGGCCGCGTCGCCGTGCGGGTGATACTTACCCATTACATCGCCCACGATTCTTGCGCTCTTTCTTGTGGGCTTGTCGTTGGTGTACCCGGATTCATACATGGAATACAGTATGCGCCTGTGCACCGGCTTCAGTCCGTCGCGCACATCGGGCAATGCTCTGGAAATATTGACCGCCATCGCATAGGATATAAAGGATTTTTTTATCTCGTCCTCGATATTAACATCAAGTATCTTGCTTTTTATCTCATTTTCCACTTTGTTTTCGCCTCCCCCGCTTAAATATCAAGATCGTCGCTGGCCACCAGCTTGGCGTTCTGCTCGATAAACTCGCGCCTTGGCTCCACAAGGTCGCCCATAAGCAGCGAGAATATCTGGTCTGCTGCAATGGCGTCCTCCATGTTGACCTTGAGCAGAGTACGGGTCTCGGGGTTCATGGTGGTTTCCCAAAGCTGACTGTCGTTCATCTCGCCCAGACCCTTAAAGCGGTTGGTGGTGAGGCTCTTGCGCTCGCTTTCCTCCTTGGAATCTATAAAGCTGCGCAGCTCCGCGTCATTATAAAAGTAATTTACGGCCTTTGTCCTGGTGTTTGTCACCTTGTACAGCGGCGGCTGAGCAATGTAGACGTAGCCCTGCTCGATAAGCTGCGGCATGTGCCGGAAAAAGAAGGTTAACAACAGTATGCGTATATGGCTTCCGTCCACATCGGCATCCGTCATGCAGATTATCTTGTGATATCTCAGCTTTTCAATATTGAATTCCGTGTCTATTCCGGCTCCGAAGGCCGTTATCATGGCGCGTATCTCGTTGTTCTGCAGCATCTTGTCCACGCGGGTGCGCTCAACATTGAGTATCTTGCCCCTCAGCGGCAGTATCGCCTGTATCTTGCGGTCTCTGCCCTGCTTTGCGCTGCCTCCTGCGGAGTCTCCCTCCACTATGAATATCTCGCACTTCTCCGGGTCGGAATCCGAGCAGTCGGCCAGCTTTCCGGGCAGGGAATTGCTCTCCAGCACATTCTTGCGCCGCGTAAGCTCGCGCGCCTTGCGCGCCGCCTCCCGCGCCCGGTTTGCCATCAGGCATTTTTCTATAATTACCTTTGCCTCGGCAGGATGCTCCTCCAGAAAGGTCTCCAGCCCCTCTCCCACAACGCCGTCGGTAAGGGCGCGGAACTCGCTGTTGCCCAGCTTGGTCTTGGTCTGTCCCTCAAACTGCGGCTCCTCAAGCTTTACCGATACCACGCAGGTGAGTCCCTCTCGCACATCCTCGCCCGAGAGCGCCGGTTCGCTGTCCTTGAGCAGCTTAAACTTGCGCGCATAATCGTTTATCACCCTTGTTAACGCCCGTCTGAAGCCCTCCAGATGAGTGCCGCCCTCGTGCGTCGCAATATTGTTTGCATAGGTATATACGGTTTCCTTATAGCTGTCGTTATACTGCATGGCTACCTCCACCACGCTCATACCCTTGTTGCCCTCAAAGTATAACGGCTGCTCCGTAAGCACCTGCTTGCCCTTGTTCAGATAGGAAACAAACTCCCGTATGCCTCCCTCGTAATGGAAAACGCTCTCCTTCTCATTGTCCGGATGCTCATCTCTTGCAATTATCTTTATGCCCCTGTTAAGGAAGGCCAGCTCGCGCAGGCGCTGACGGATGGTCTCAAAATTGAACACCGTGGTCTCGAATATCTCGGAATCGGGACGGAAACGGTGATAAGTCCCGGTATGATCGCTTACGCCGGTCTCGCGGAGAGGCCCCAGCGCCACCCCGCGGGAATAGTCCTGCTCATACTTTTTCCCGTTGCGGCATATCTCTATATGCTCCTCCTGGCTCAGCGCGTTCACAACGCTCATGCCTACGCCGTGCAGACCGCCCGACACCTTGTATCCCCCGCCGCCGAACTTTCCGCCGGCGTGCAGAATGGTCATGGCCACCTCCACCGCGGGTATGCCGTACTTTTCGTGTATATCCACCGGGATCCCGCGCCCGTTGTCCCGCACAGATACGGTATCGTCGGCATGCAGCGTCACCTCTATCTGGTTGCAGTAACCGGCCAACGCCTCGTCGATACTGTTGTCCACAAGCTCGGTCACCAGATGATGCAGTCCCCGCTCATCCGTGGACCCGATATACATGCCCGGACGGCGCCGTACCGCCTCAAGTCCCTCCAGCACCTGTATCTGGGACGCGTCGTATTCCCCTTCCACAGCAGTCATGCTCTCTATTGAAATATTGCTATCCTCCGCCATAAAACCACCGGAACCCACCTGCGCGGGTCTCTCCTTTCACTGTTTTGACATTACTTATTGTTTGCCGCTGCGGCGCCCCGCAGCAAGCCCCGGTGTCCGTGCGCTTCCGTCGCCCGGCACCGCAAGCAATCTTATTCCTTCTACATTTCGCCCGGCACGCCCGCTGCGGCACGCACCCCCAGAGTCCCTGCGGAAATGGGCGACAGATACACCGTCCGTCCTCTGCCGTCCGCCGCAATTATGCAGCTCTTGTGCGGCGGCGGGCAAACCTCCACTACCGTCCCGTCCCTGCGCGCCGCGGCTATAAAAGCCTCTGTATCCTCCGATATGTTTTCCAGACTGAGCACAGCCACTATCCTGCCCAAAGGCACCCCGGAATCCCCGCCCAGATGCAGCAGCATAAAGCCACCTCCGTACCTGTTTTTTGCACTATATCTACATATTTTAATTATACCACAAACAGCGCAAAAAATCAAGCAAACAAAGGTAAAAAGGCACTTTTCCGGCACTCTTACGCCCTGTTTTCAGCGCGTCTCCGTGCCGAGTCGAAAGCAATTATCTGTTGCAAAATACGCCGTCCGGCTGTATAATAATTAAAGTACGGAAAACCTGCGGCGCAGGGCCTTCCCGCCCGCGACGAGCCCGGTCCCAAGCGGCTCCGGGCCGTACCGACGGTACACCATAACCACAACAACGGAGGATGACCATGCTTTCAAGACTGCTCCGGCAAATCCGCATCATGTCACGCCCTCAGCAGCTTCGCTTTGCCCTGATGCTTTTATTGGGCGCAGCGGCTGCCGCAGCCGTGCTGCTTGCTTTTACCTTCCTTATGCCCCGCGGCGTCTCCGGGGCGGCGGCCTCGCTGTTTTTAGGCCTTATGCTCATCATTAACGGCTTTTCCATGCGCGCCCCTGCCACGGCACTAAGACCTGCGGCGCCCCTGTCCTTCTTCAGCGGCGCCCTGCTGCTTGTCTGCTTTGCGGTCTGCTGTGCCGTGCTGCTTCTGCGCTCTCAGGGCGCTTGATCCGCTGAAAAAACCGTCGGCAAAGCCTCGTCTGCGCGCATAAGCGGCACCGGACATCTGCGGCGCGCATATTGACAACCGACCGGAGCAAGAGTATAATGCTTTGCAGGTATAGTTGATAATGCCGCTTGCGGCGTTAATACAGTATTAAATTACATAATAAAGGAAAGGTGAACAATAATGACTCAGAATCAGATTTTGAAGAATTACGAAAGCGCCAAGGCAGTCTACAAAGACTGGGGCGTGGACGTAGAAAAGGTGCTGGAGGAGTTTGCAAAAATTAAGATCTCCCTCCACTGCTGGCAGGGCGATGACGTTCGCGGCTTTGAGGGCCTGGAGGCCGAGAGCCAGAACCTCGTTACCGGCTGCTATCCCGGCGCCGCCCGCAACGGAGACGAGCTCCGCAGCGATATCGACATGGCGTGCTCTCTCTCTCCGCTCAAGCACAAGATCAACCTGCACAGCATGTATGCCGAAAAGCACAACCCCCGCAACGACCTGACCGTTGACGATTTCTCCAACTGGATCCAGTGGGCAAAGGAAAAGGGCTACGGTCTTGACTTCAACGCCTCCTTCTTTACCCACCCCATGATGAACAAGGGCTTCTCCCTCGCCTGCCTGGATAAATCCACCCGCGATTACTGGATAGAGGCCGGTATCGACTCCCGCGAGATCTCCGCCGCCATCGGTAAGGAGCTGGGCGAGAAATGCTACAATAACATCTGGATTCCGGATGGCCTCAAGGACATTCCGGCCAACCGCTTCCGTTACCGCGAGCTTCTTCAGGATTCTCTGGACAAGATCTTTGCCAAGCCCTACACCGCTGAGGAAAAGACCTATGCCGCCGACGTTCTGGAGGGCAAGCTCTTTGCCATCGGCGTGGAAAGCTTCACCGTGGGCAGCCATGAGTTCTATCTGGGCTATGCCGCCAAGAACGGCGTAGGCGTTTGCCTTGACACCGGTCACTTCCATCCCACCGAGAGCGTAGCGGATAAGCTCAGCTCCTATGTCAACTTTGTGGAAACCGTAATGCTGCACATCAGCCGCGGTATCAGATGGGACAGCGACCATGTCGTCATCCAGAACGACGAGATCTACGGCATCATGCAGGAGATGCGCCGCGGCAATCTCTACGGCAGAGTGCCCATGGGTCTTGACTACTTCGACGCCTCCATCAACCGCGTTGCCGCATGGGCCATCGGTCTGCGCGCCGCCGCCAAGGCCATACTGGCCTCCCTGCTTGAGCCGTTCGCTCTCATAGACAAGGCTGAGCTGGAGGGCGACTTCACCTCCCGTCTGATGCTTATGGACGAGTTCAAGAACCTGCCCGTAAACGCCGTGTGGGATTACCTCCTGATGAAGAGCAACGTTGCGGACGGACAGCACGCTCTTGCCGCCATCAAGCAGTACGAAAAGGATGTTCAGTCCAAGAGATAAGATCTCCGCTGCTTAATAAGCTTCTTACAGGATATTCAATGATTTCGGCAAAGGGTTCCCCTTTGCCGATTTTTTAATATAACACGGCGGCGAAAACAGCCTTTCCTGAAAAACAATACCGTTTAGCGCAGTATTAACTCAGCCCCGGCAGCTTTCAGCTTCCGTATCGGCGTTTTCTCGTTTCTCTTTTTTGCCTTTGCCTGCAGGTCCGCTTAGAAACATACCGCTATTTATATTTTCGAACTGCACTGCCCGGTTTTTATATCGGGCTTTTCTTTTATTACAAAGGGTCTTCTCAAAATCGGTCAACGGTCTTATAATTGCAACAGCGCAGACACCGCATCAAGCGGCAGGCTGGACGGCGTAATGGTTGCCGTCGGTGCAGTCATGGGAATCAGCGGTGTCATTATTGCTTATCAAAAATACACAAAGAAGGATAAAAATTAAAACAGCAATACGGTGCGGCTCAATAATACAAGCCGTACCGTATTGCACTTATTTCCGCCCGGCACTGCCCAAACGGCGCGCCGGCTTTTGATACCGTTTTCAGCGCACCTCGGCGCCGGCGTTTATGACCTTTTCCGGAGACACCAGAGCAAGCGCTCCCGTCTCATCCTCGGCACAGAGTATCATACCCTCGGAGAGCACTCCGCGCAGCTTGACGGGCCTGAGGTTGGTAACCACCACCACCTGCCTGCCCACCATCTCCTGCGGCGTGTACCATTTTGCTATCCCGGAAACTATTGTCCTTTCCCGGTCACACAGCACCGTGGACTTGAGCAGTTTATCCGACCCCTCCACCTTTTCGCACTTGAGCACCTTTCCCACTCTGAGCTGTACCCTTGCAAAATCGTCAATGGTGATTTCCTCGATTTTTTGCTCGTTTTTTTCGCTGTTTTTCGGGGTTTTTTCGGGGTTTTTTTGCGTTTTTTCAGCCTTTTTTTCCGCCTCTGCAGCCCCTCCGAGGCCCTCCAGCTCGGCCAATTCCTTCTTTATGTCTATCCTGGGGAAGAGCGCCTCCTGCTTTTTAACTCTGCCTCCGGACTGCAAAAGCCCGTAGCAGCCGGCACTTTCGAATGTCAGCAGCTCCGGTGCCGCCCCCAACGCCTCGGCTATAACCCTGCACGATTTTGTCATCACGGGAGAAATAAGCACCGAAATTATCCTTAAACATTCCGCCAGATTGTACAGCACGCTCCCCAGCCTTATCCGTCCGCCTTCCTCCTTTGCCAGAACCCACGGCTCATTCTGGTCTATATACTTATTGCATCTGGAAACAAGCCTCCATACATCGCTCAAAGCTACGGAAAAGCGCAGATTATCCATGTTTTCCGTATAGTCCGCATAAACGGTGCGCGCCAGATCAATGAGTTCCCTGTCAAGCTCGGTTACCTCGCCCATTTGCGGAATAACGCCGTCAAAATACTTTTCTATCATGGCCACCGTGCGGCTAAGCAGGTTGCCCAAGTCATTGGCCAGATCGCTGTTTATGCGTGCCAGCAGGGCTTCATTGGTAAAATTGCCGTCGGAGCCGAAGGGCATTTCCCTCATCAGATAATACCTGATGGCATCCACCCCGTAGCGATTGCACAAAAACACCGGGTCCACCACATTTCCGCGGGATTTGCTCATTTTTTCACCGCCGATTACCAGCCACCCGTGTCCGAACACCTGTTTGGGCAGCGGAAGTCCCAGCGCCATAAGTATGGCGGGCCATATTATTGCATGAAAACGCACTATCTCCTTACCCACAAGATGCAGGTCGGCGGGCCAGTATTTCTGATAAAGGGCGTCCTCCTCCGAGCCGTAACCCAGAGCCGTTATATAGTTGCTCAGCGCGTCTATCCATACATACACCGTATGCTTTTCGTCAAACGTCACCGGTATTCCCCATGACACCGATGTACGGGAAACGCACAGATCGTCCAGGCCCGCCTTAAGGAAATTGTTTAGCATTTCGTTCTGTCGGGAGACCGGCTGCAGGAATTCCGGATTGTTCTGAATATGCTCTATCAGTCTGTCCTGATATTTGGAAAGGCGGAAAAAGTAGCTTTCCTCCTTGGTTTTGCTGACCTCACGGCCGCAATCGGGGCAGCAGCCGTCCTTGAGCTGACTTTCCGTCCAGAAGGATTCGCAGGGGGTACAGTACCAGCCCTCGTATTCGCTTTTGTATATATCACCCTGATCATAGAGCTGCTTGAATATCTTCTGCACGCTTCTGACATGATAATCGTCGGTGGTACGGATAAATTTATCGTACTTTACATCCATAAGCTGCCAAAGGCTCTTTATACCGGCAACGATATTATCCACATACTGCTGCGGCGTTACCCCGGCCTCGGCAGCCTTCTTCTGTATCTTTTGGCCGTGCTCATCGGTTCCGGTAAGAAAGTAGACATCATAGCCGCGCAGCTTTTTATAGCGAGCCATGGTATCCGCCGCAACCGAGCAATAGCTGTGCCCTATATGCAGCTTATCGCTGGGATAGTATATCGGGGTTGTGATGTAATATTTTTTTTGCATGGAAAAAGCCTCCCTTTCCTGTAATAACGGATAAACAAAAACAGCGCGCTCCGCGCCAGGGGCGACGGAACCGCTGTACCACCCTGATTCTCCGCACAAAAATGCAGACTCATTGACCGTTAACGCCGGCAACGGCCGCAACTGTTAGTCGCGGCAGGCTCCGCAGCCATATTCCGCACGCCGCGCCCGCCGGCTTCCACCTGCTCCGGCTCTCTGAAGGGCTGTACAGTGCGTACTCACTGTTTCATCGCCGATATTGTTTTTATCATTTTAACGCTTTATTATGCATTTGTCAACATCCATTAACTGCGGCTACGCAGCGCTGCCGAATGCGGGCGACATATTGCGCCTTTACTCTCAGGTCTGTTGCTGGCCGGTTATTTCTATCTGGCACATTTTCATGGCCTCCAGGGCGTTAAGGTGACTTTGCGGCGTTACTCCGGCGCAGCAGGATGCATCCACCGATATCTCGGCCTCAGGCAAGAACGCCTTGAGCAGCAAAGCATTGGAAATAACGCAAATATCGGTGCAAAGGCCTATCAGTTCTATTCTTTCGGCGCCGATGCCGGCGATGTGCCGTGCCAGCTCCACGGAACCGAAGCTTGGCTTGTCCAGCACCGTACCGCATACCGGAATGCGGCTGTCCAGCAAATGTCCGTTTGTGCCTTTAATGCAGTGCTCTACCGGCAGCCGTCTGCCCTCCTGCGAGCACAGATAATCCGGGCCGTGGCTGTCCCTTGTGTATACCGTCTGCCAGCCCTCATCCCTGCGCTTTAATATCTTGGCAGCCACTCTCTCCACAATGCCCCGAGCTTCCGCACTGCCCAAAGAGCCGGATATAAAATCATTCTGCATATCCACTACAACCAACCAGTTCATAAGTTCTCTCCTTATTTATCGGCAAAACCGTCCCCGCACATCCGTTCCGCTTTGTCTCATTCAAGCCGGACCCGTTACCTCTGTACCTTTTTGTATTTTTTCTGCGTCGTCGCCTTATGATTTTGCAAGCCTTCTGTGCCGCCGGACACGGTGCCGCAATGCCGCTAATGTCGGTGCAAAGCGGCCGCACCGCTCTTTAAAAACGCTCCGAAACTGCCGGAAGCCGCTTGGCTGCTCTACGGCCGCGAAACGCACTGAGCGCGGCCCTGCGACCGCAAGGGAGCGAGCCGCCGCAGGCGGCGCCTGGGCCGAAGGCCGCAAGGCCGAGGCCCGGGCCGCGCGGGGCCGGGGCGGAACCCGTATGGGCGCCGCGACCAAAGCCGGGAGGGGCGCCGGGGCGGAACCCGTATGGGCGGAGGAACGGGTATTTCCGCTCCTTAAAACAAAGCGGGCGCCACGCGCCCGCCTGATTATACTGCATAAAACAGACCCAGAAACAAACCTCCGGCCAGTATAAAACAGCCTCCGGTTATCAGAATATAAAGTACAGGTTTTTTTGCCGCCTGTTTCTTTTTGCGGTAATCGTAAAAGCTCTCTTTTTGCCCGGTCAGATCCCGCACGGTAAAGGAGCGAACCAACTGTTTAACACCGAAGAAAAGCATATCAAAGGTGCCTTCATTTCCGCAGTAAGCCAACCCCGCCATACCGGCCAGAACCACTCCCGCAACGAAAAAGCCGTCGCTTATATAGCGCATTGCCTCCTGCGCCGATTGCGCAGAAAATGCGCCTCTTCCCCACATGACCAACAGGCTTATCACGGCGCCTATAGCCGCTATAATCAGCCAGTCGCGAAGGGGCGTCCTTTCCCTGACTGCAGCGTTGTCACCGCGTTCCGCTCCGGAACCGATATTGACAGAACCTCCGCAGTCATTGGTCAAACCTGTTTTATTCTTGCCGCTCTTACTCATAGTACACCGAAAACTGCGCGTTACGCTTGCTGCATCGGGGCTTCCGTCCGCCCTGCCTGCTCATCAAGCCGCTTTATCTCGTCCTGATATCGCAGCATCTCTTCGGTGTTGCACATGACGAAATGCCCCGGAACAACCTCGCGGAAGGTTGGCTGCTCCTTGGAATAGTCATGATCCTTGATTTTGTTATAGACAAGACGCTTCCTGGTCTTTTCGCTTATCGGGTCCGGTCTGGGAATATCGGACAACAAGCTCTTGGTATAGGGATGCAGAGGATGCGCAAACAGCTCGTCGCTGTCGGCAAGCTCCACCATTTTTCCGTAATACATAACCCCGATCCTGTCGGAAAAATACTTTACTACGGACAGATCGTGAGCGATGAACAAAATGGTCAGTCCCATTTCGCGGCGCAAATCGTTAAGCAGGTTTATGACCTGAGCCTGTATGGAAACATCCAATGCGCTTATGGGTTCATCGGCTATTATAAGATCGGGATTCATAACAATGGAGCGGGAAATGCCAATTCTCTGGCGCTGACCGCCGGAAAACTCATGCGGATATCTGCCCGCATGCTCGCGGACGAGGCCGACGCGCTCCAGCACGGAATACACCTGCTCATCAATGACCTGTTTGTTTCTTATGCCGTGTATTATCAGACCCTCGCTTATAATCTCGCGCACCGTCATTCTGGGATTAAGGGACGCTATGGAGTCCTGGAAAATCATCTGAATTCCGGTTACAAGACGCTGCTTTGACGCCATGCGCAGTTTTTCCTTGTATTCCTTATGCAGCTGTTCTCTGCGCTGGGGATCGCTCTCTGCGTTTATACTGTCATGAAACTCACGATGCAGCTTTGCCGTCATTTCGGCGGCATATTCTTTATCGCAGTATTTCTGGTCGTACTTTGCATCGGCCATCTGCTTTTTCTGCTCTGCAATATAGCGTTTTGCCTCGGCCTTACGGTTTGCTATCTCGGCGGTATTTCCTTCGGCTTTAAGGCGTTTGATATCGTCTTTAAGCTCCTTTTTGCAGCGTTCGATATTCTGCTTATAAGACAGAGTACCTGCAACTATACGGCGTCCCTTAAAGTAGACGTTTCCGCTTGTTGCATCATAAAGCTTGATTATGGTGCGTCCCGTGGTTGTCTTGCCGCAGCCCGACTCTCCCACCAAACCGAATATTTCACCCTTGTGTATATCAAAAGATACGTCGTCGACCGCCTTGAGATTGCCGAAATACTGACAAAGGTTTTCAACCCGGAGCAAAACCTCTTTATTGCTGTCCATCTTGCGTCTCCTTTACCATTGCAGCATATTTTTCCATCTTTTCCCTTATGGCCTTAGGCGGTTCCACCTTGGGTGCATCCGGATGGAGCAGCCAGGTTGCCGCATAATGAGTATCGCTTATCTTGAACATGGGCGGCTGAAGCTCAAGGTCTATCTGGAGGGCATACTTATTCCTGGGTGCAAAGGCGTCGCCCTTGGGCGGATATATCATGTTGGGCGGTGTACCGGGTATTGCTTCCAGCTTGTCTTTGGTGTCAAGATCCGGCATGGAGGACAGAAGCGCCCATGTGTAGGGATGTGCCGGCTTATAGAATATATCGTTGGCAAGGCCGTATTCTACTATCTTGCCGGCATACATTACCGCTACCCTGTCCGCCATGTTTGCCACAACGCCCAGATCGTGCGTAATGAATATAACGGATAGCTGTCTTTCGCGCTTAAGATTATTTATAAGCTCCAGTATCTGGGACTGTATGGTAACATCCAGCGCGGTAGTAGGCTCGTCGCAGATAAGAATATCCGGGTTTGCCGCAAGGGCTATTGCAATGACTATTCTCTGACGCATTCCGCCGGAGAACTCAAAGGGATACTGTCTGTATCTCTTGCGAGGCTCGGGTATGCCAACCTCTTCCATGAGCTTGAGCGCCTTGATTTTTGCCATGCGCCTGGTTACCTTGTTGACTACCTGGCTTGCGCGCTCCTTCATGTAGTCGATAAAATCCACTGCCGCGGCGTCAAAGTCAATATTGCCGATATCCGCGATCTGCTGAACATAACGGGAGCGCAGATTGCGAAGCAGATTTACCATATTGTTTTTTGCAAGCTCCAGATCCACCAGAGCCGCAGGTGTAACCTTCCAGTCCGGATTTTTACCGCGGGCAATCAGGGCATCATATTTAGCCTTCTGCCTGTCATACTTTTTCTGGGCTATGGGGTTGTTCTTAACACCGCCGAAATACTTATCAATAGCCGCATTCAGGCTTTCAGCAAATGTATAAGCGGCAGAATCCTTATTGATGGCCAGCCTGTCAATGGAGGCCTCCACCATGGAGCTGAGGCGCTTTGCCGCCGCTGTGCACTTCTTTTGCTCGGGAGTGTCGCAGTCAAAGACCGGCATCAGCTTGTCTATTTCGCCTATGACCTCCTGCTTGAGACGGTTGGAGTTCTCCGCGGAATGCTTAAGCCCCAGGGAAACATGCTTGATGAAGTCCAGCATAAAGGTTTCGTCCAGATACTTGCGGGTTTCGGCGTTAAGCTGTTCCACCGGCCTGGAGAAAACATCCGCGTCCGGGTTCTTCAGCTTATAGTAGCCCAAAGTGAAGAAGTTGGGCTCCGGTCTGCCGGCAATTTCCGTGCAAGCATCCCCGAGCTTTCTCATCAGGGCAATCAGCTTCTCCATCTGCTCTTTGTCCGGCTTGTGCGAAGCGGCTGCCTTTATACTGTCTCCCATTGCGGCAAGATCGTGACCGCATACCACGAAGGGATGATTTATGGCCTTGGCCTGCTTTGCAATGGCAACCGCCTTAGGCCCGAAATCGTACTCCTGCTGCTTATCGTAGTTCAGCAGATAGAAATCGACATCCTCCCTGAGCTGTATAAAGCGGCGGTTCTGTTCGTTATAGTCGTTTTCCAGCTTGATTCCGGCAATGTTGAACTTATCAAAGGTATCTGTCATCTCGCGGACCTTTGCGTCATCGGGGCTGCCCTGCAGCTTAAGAGCTTCGGATATGCTCTGGCGCATGCAGGCCAGCATGGAATTGAATTCCTTCCTTGCGGAACGCCGGCTGGCCCTGTTTTTAAGCAGCATGGCCTCGGTAAGCTGTTTGCCTATACGCACTATCGGATCCAGACTGGACAGCGGATCCTGGAAGATCATGGCGATTTTATCGCCGCGGATCTTATGGAAATCGTCCTCTGAGATCTGCAGCAGATCCTGTCCGTTATAAACGATGCTGCCGCCCTCCACGATGGCGTTGCCGGCCAGAATGCCCAGTATGGCGCGGCTTGTAACGCTCTTTCCGGAGCCGGACTCGCCCACTATGCACAGGGTCTCGCCCTTCTGCAGATCAAAGCTGATATCGCGCACCGCCTGAACCTTGCCGTTGGTGGTCTTAAAGGATATTATCAGGTCCCTGACTTCAAGAATGTTTTTTGCCATAATCAATCCTCCACCCCTCTCAGCGACGGGTTAAACGCATCTCTAAGTCCGTTTCCGAACAGGTTGAACGAGATCATCAGAAGCGATATTACCAGCGCCGGGAACAGCATCTCATGCGGATACTGAGTAAACACGCCCTGAGCATTTGCGAGCATGGTACCAAGACTTGTACCGCTATCTCCCTGGAGCATAACTATGCCCAGATAGGAAAGCATGGCTTCAGAGAAGATAACGCCCGGTATTACAAGTACGGAAGATGTAATTATCGTACCCAGCGAGTTGGGGAAAATATGCTTGAACATCAGGCGCTTGTTGGACGCACCCAGCGTACGCGCCGCAAAAACATACTCGGAGTTTTTGAAACGGTAGAACTGCGTACGGACGCGGTACGCCGTGCCCAGCCAGCCGGTCAGCACGAATGCAAACAGCAGCGAGACCACAGGGCCGGCCTTGGCGGAATAATACAGCTGGAACAGCGTAGCCACCACAATGAAGGGTACGCCGCTGAGAATATCGGAGACGCGCTCCAGCACGATATCCACCCAGCCGCCGAAGTAGCCCTCTATGGCGCCGTAAATTGTACCTATGGTAAAGTTGATCAGGGAAACCGCAACGGCTATAAGCAGGGAAAGGCGTATGCCGTCGGCAAGACGCACGCAGATATCGTATCCGCTGCCGTCGGTGCCGAAAACATGATAGGGCTCAAAGCCGTGCTTATACTGATAATAGTTGTAGTACAGCACGCGGATCTTCCACATGGTCTGTCCGATTCCGCGCTTGAAGAGGACATTGCCTTTTTCGTCGCGGAGGTAGTTATCCTCCAGCACCATGGTGTCAGTATCTATTTCGGAAAGATTGATGGACGCCGTACCGCCTATTACGGTGCGTACCGGGGCAAGGGAGCCCGGCCTTGTTTTATACCAACAGTTTGCGTCGTTTGCGTCGAAGCAGTATTCCGAACGGGTATCCACCATAGGATAGATCACCTGCTTTCCGGTCTCCTGCTCCCATGCCTGTATGTCAGCAAGCTGTTCGTCGGTAACGGTAAAGTAACGGAAGCCCTCCTCAAGGTAAACATCCACCTTGGCATTGCGGTATTCCTTTTCCTCTGTAATATATACGTCGCCCTCCGACTTAACCGGGCAAAACTCGTTATTCAGACCCTCTGCCCATGTAGCGCCGGTGCCGTCGGTATCGGCGGCGGCTATACCTATGCCGATCTCCTTGGCATATCCGTTATTGTTGAGCTTGCGCTCGGTCTGCCCCGTAGCGATGCCGAAATTTGACAGGAACTTGTCCTTGGGCACTTTGTTGCTATAGCCGGTTTCGGAATAGCTGACATCATAAGGCGAGATGAGCGGCGCAAAGATGGCAAAGAGAACGATGCACAGTATTATTACCGCAGCCGTTACGCTGGCTTTGTTCTTGCGGAAGCGTATCCACGCGTCGTGGAAATAGCCTATGGGCTTTGTGTCGAACTTGACATCGTGGAGATCACGGTTCTCCAGGAGTACGAATTTTTCCTTTGGTATGTTGTTGATATCGATATCTTTCATTACTTCGCCCCCATTCTGATCCTGGGATCAATAAATCCGTAGCTCAAGTCTATCAATATAGAGGCGGAAAGGGATATCAGCGTATAGAACATGCTGACAAACATGAACACATCGTAATCCAGCTGATTTATGGAATTGAGATACAGGGCGCCAACGCCGGGACCGCTGAATATCCTTTCTATTATCAGGGAGCCGGAAAGCACGCTGGCAAACTCGCCTATTATCATGGGCAGTATCGGAACCATGGCATTGCGCAGCGCATGCCTTGTTGTAGCCTGAGCCTTGGTAAGGCCTTTGGCGCGGGCAAGCAGCATGAAGTCGCTTGTCAGCACCTCGGTAAGCTCGGCGCGGGTAAAGCGCGCAAGACCGGCTATGGTGCCGAAGGCCAGTGACATCACCGGCAGCACCATGGAATAAAGCATGGGCCCCGAGAGCCATAGCCTCCACGACTCTCCGTTTGCGATCATTGCCTGTACCGCTGCGTCGGTCAGCCCAAGCGCCTTACCGGCGTCGGCAAGGGAATATATGACCGAAGGAAAGGCTCCGGCCTTAAAATACAGAAGGTATTGCACCAAAAATGCATAGACATAGCTGGGCACCGATACAAACAGTATTACCACCGTGGAGATGACATGATCCTGCCAACGGTTTTTCTTAAGGGCAGCAAAAATGCCCAGACCTATGCCCAAAGGAATGGCTATTATCAGAGAATATACATTTAATATCAGAGTGGGCGCAATTCGGGAAAAAAGCACCTGTGTAACATCGGCGTTCTTCTCTATTTTCCAGGAAGTACCCCAGTCCCACTCGGTAAAGATGTTCTTTAGGTAGATGCCGTACTGCTCCATAACAGGCTTGTTGTAGCCCAGGCGTTCCAGCCTTGCTATCTCTTCCTGTGTCTGATCTTGCGTGCCGCCTGATACCGTCATGGGCAGCGATTTGATCAGGACAAAGCAGATGGTAAAGATGATGAACAGGGTCAGGAACATCAGCAATATTCTCTTGATAACGTATTTTGTCATTTGCATGAAGACAGCCCCTCCTTTGCGCGCAAAGGTTTCCTTTCTTTCGTTCTGTTTACACTCTCACGCGCAAGCAGGAGCATACCTGCACCGACAAAGCACCTGCGCACGAAAACGGCTTTTTTATCACGGATGATTTTATTTTGCTGCAAAAACGAATTTTTATTTATTGCTATGCTGCGGACTGCCCAAGAGCCCGCGGCATAGCAATAAAAACAGGGCAAGGGAGTACGGAAACCGTACTCCGATGCCTGTTTGAATATAATGCTTACTCGTAGCTCAGAGTGCCGCCCTGGGACGCTACATAATCTGCCCACTCGTTATCGGAGTAGTTGTAGGTCATAAGACGGGTACCGCCGAAGCCATACATAATGTTGTAGTTAAGAGTAGCATACTTGACTTTCTTGGAGTACATGGAAACCGTAGCCGTAACGGTGATCGGGAAGCAGTGGCACTCATCAAGTATGGTAACCTCAATCTTGGAAAGGATGGTAAGACGCAGGTCATGCGGAGCATCAAAATACTTGCCGCCCGCAGTGATGGATGCGTTCCAGTTGAACAGAGTATCGGTAACGGTTTCCGCCGTTCCGTCTCCGTTAAAGTCATAGGTGATATCAACGTTGATCTCCTTGGGCTTGAAGTTACCCTCGGAAATCTTGCCGCCTACAGCCTGAGTAGCGTCAATGTAGGAGTTGAAGCAGCGGTAGGGATAGAACGCAGCTCCGCCCAGTCCGCCGTAACCGCACTCTCTGATACCGTCGGAAACATCGCCGTAACGGTCGGTAATGTTGTACAGGTACTTAACGCTGACCAGACCCTCGAAAGGAGTGCCCTCGGTAGCGGTCTTGAGGAAGTCGTTGAACTTCTTCTCCTGCTTAACAAGCTCGTTGGTGGAGTCGCCCTTGGCGGCGCCGACATTGATGACTATCTTCTGTCCGGCGGTATAGGTGCCGTCGGCAATTGCCTCGTCATAAGCCTTCTGGAAGAGCTCTTTTGCAAGGCCCAGATCAAAGCCGGTGCAGGCTTCATATGCTTCCTTAAGGGTTGCATATCTCTCGCCCTCGCCGTATTTGATGCCGTAGAAATCAACTATGCCCTTCATTGCCTGCTCGCTGTTGCGGTAAACGCTGGAGGGGTTATTCTCTACATCGTAGAAGTAAAGGTCGCTGAGCATGGAAACCTGCGGGATCTCGCCTGCGGTAACCTCTTTGCACCAGGTCTCGCGGTCGAAGGACCAGCTGAGAGCCTTGCGGAAGTTCTTGTTGGCAATGATCTGGAGGTTGTTGCCGTCTCCGCGCTCGGTCTCGAGAGCCTTAAGAACATCAAGATTGGTGTTGAAGAAGAATCTCATGGTGTAGGTCTCCGGAGTCTTGAGCAGATAATCCGAAGCACCGTATTTCTCAAGGTCGGAGGACTCCAGGCTTACGCCGTCCAGCTCGCCCTTGAGGAACATCTGAAGAATGGTAGCCTGGTCGGTAAGAATGTCAACCTTGATATTGGTGGTCTGGAACTGACCCTCGTGCTTGCCGTCGGTATAGCCGTACCAGTTCTCGTTCTTGGCAAACTGGAACTGCTTATCCTTCTCAAAGCTTACCAGCTTGTAGGGACCGTAGGACATATAGGTGTCAAGGCTGGTACCGTAATTGGTAACGATAACGCCGCCCTTTTCCTCTTTGCCTGCCTCGTAGAGCTCCTCATATACGATCCAGTTGGAGCCGGCGGAGATAAGGAAGTTAAACATGGACTGAACGGTCTGGGTTACATAAACAACGGTGTAATCGTCCACCTTATAGAAGCCGACATCTTCCCAGTTGATCTTCTCAATGCTGCCCGCAACATAGTAAACATAGGCGGAAGCATAAGAAGCGTAAGGAGCGCCGGGAGCAAGATAGGTCTCATAGATATACTTACCGGAAACATAATCCTCGGCCTGTCCCTCGGGAACGTTCTCGTCACGGTACATGGTATCGTCGGTAATGGCAGCCTTGCCGGTGCCGTCAGCGGTGTTTACGCCCCAGAAGTTCAACAAATCGACATAAAGCTCGTAACCGGCGGCAATAGCCTCATCGGCGCTCATGCCCAGGTCACCCAGGGTAGCGAACTTCTTGGAGCCGACCTGGTCCTGCTTGTACCACTGCTCGCCGTTGAAGACGGCATTCTCGCCGGACCAGTAAAGGTCTGCACGGGAGTTCTTCATCTCGCTGGAGAGAAGCTGCTGCATGGAATAAACATAGGTATCGGCATTGATGGCAACGCCGTTTGCCCACTTGGCAGCGGGGTTGAGGGAAATCTTGAACATACGGCCGGAGGTCTGTCCCTCGGTGATGTTCCACTTAGCCTTCTCCTCGGCGGTGGCGTTTGCGGTGATATCCTCAATGGCGGTAGCCATCTCGTAAACCCACTCGTACTCGCCCTCGCTCTTCATGGCTACATCAACAAGACCCATCTCGGCATAGGACTGTATTACCTGGTCGCCATTGGTCTCCCAGGAATGTACATTCCAGTTAGCGGGACTTGCACCGGTATAGTCGTTAAGGGTATAGGTTTTCTGACCCCGACGCTCGATGGCATCGAGAGCAGCCTTTGCGCTTGCGAGCGCTTCCTTTATCTTGGCATCTCCGCTGGCATCGTTGATTGCCTTAACGCCGTCGTTATAGGCATTGTCCAGCGCGGTGCGGTTCTCTGCCGTAAAATCGTAGGTTGCCTTAAGGTTCTCATAATACGCGGTAAGCTCCTTTGCCGCGGACTCATGATCGCCCGAAGTGCAGCCGGCGAAGATAGACAAGGAAGTAACCACAAGTGCCAAAACAACAAGAATTGATACAATACGGTTCTTCATGTTCACTTCTCCTAACTAATTTATTTGTACATATCAGCACGGAATCCGAAGACCCCGGATATACAGCAATAACTGTATATTATATGCTCAATATACACATAATTTATGATAGCATTATTGAATATCAAAGTCAAGTTTTTTTAGAATTTTTTTGTGGCCTAAGTGCTAATAATGTGAGCGATTTGCGTATTTTTTACGCAAAATAATAAACACGGACGCCCGTAGGGCGGTAAAAATGCTTTTGTGAGCTGCGCCGTCCCGGATATGCCGCGATGCGCCGCTTGGGGCGCAGCCGCTTGCGGGGTGCGCCCCGGGAAACGCGGCAGCGCGCGATAACCGCGGCAGCGCGTGATAGCCGCGGCTCCCGGAGCCGCGGCATATACA